>JBBDNX010000723.1:0-10987 GCA_040877345.1 Pirellulales bacterium | reverse complement strand
CAACGGCGCCATGCCGGCCTGCCAGATCACGGCCGCCACGCACGCGAAACGGACAACCAGGCCTGGTGAAATGTGGAGGGCAATCATGGCATCACCGGGCGCGCGCGGTGCGCGCAGGTTGAGAAACGGGAGGCGGCAGGTGCTCTAGCGCCAGCGTAAGCCAGCCGTGCTCCAGGCTCAACTGGCTGAACTCCAGTTGCTGCGAACGGGCCAGCTCGACCACCGACAGGCCGCTCTGCGACGCCCGCTTGACGAGGAACCACTCCAGCAGCTCTTCGAGCGCCTCGGCGCCTTCCGCATCAGCCGGCTGCACGCGGATCTCGCCGTCGCGCACCAGTTCGACTTGCGTCTCGGTCACGATGGGCCGATAGGCCGTCTCGACTGTCCAGGTGCGGCCATCGTGAACCTGATCGCCGGCTTCGAACGATTCCAGGCGGAGCGTCACATGTGCTTTGCCGTCCTGGAGCCGAACGTCCACCGGCCCCTCCTGCGCCAGTGTAATGGCGCCGGGCACGCGCCCCTCGATCGTCTCGTCCCCCTGGGGCACCAGGCCGAACGTTTCGAAGGCGATCTCGCGGAAGTCCGGTTCACTGACTCTCCTGCCCGCCACGGCGATGCCCGCGTTGTTCAAGGCCGACTCATGAACTTGCAGCAGAACGGCCGGTTGGGCCGCCAAGGCGGGGGGCGGGGTCGGCGCGGCGAACTGCCACGCATAGGCGTGCCGCGCGGTGTACTCCAAGTGGGCCGCCGTCGTGCGCAGCCGGACTTGCGTGGCCGGCTCGGGGCCCCCGAGCGCCGGCAAAGTGAATTGCCCCATCGTTTCGTTCAATTCGTCGATGAGCGTCGAGCCCTGACCGGCGATCTGCTCTTCGACCTGGCGCCTGGCCCGCTGCGAGGCCTGCCGGTCGCTCTCGGCCTTCTTGCGCCAGGCGATCCTGAGGATGAGCGAGCTGCCGGCCCTGCGCAGCAGGCGGCATCGCACATTGAGGTTGGCGGCGTAGGGACGCACGTCGTTGGCTACGCGGACGGCCGGCTTGCCTAACTGGACCCCCTTCTCCGAGAAATACACCAGCTCCCCCACGCCGACATCCGTGCGCGCGCTGGCCCAGACCGTGACCGGGCCCTTGCGGATGTTGATCCTCGAATTGCCGACGCCGTCGAACCGGACCGCCAGCGCGCCCATGCTCGGATGCGGCTCGAGCCGGCCCGACACCGTGCCGTTGATCGTGCCGTTGAGCCGGATGCGGGCGCCGTCGACCGTCTCGTTGCTCACCAGCGGCTGCGTCACCGGACGCCGCAGGGCCGTTTCGACGAACCGCCCCGAAACCCGCATGAAGTGGTTCGGACGCGAAATCTCGGCACCCAGGAGCGCGAGCAGCTCGGCGGCCTGGCCCCGATCAGCCAGCCATCGCCAGCTTGCTTGCACGTCGGCCAGCGATTCTGGTTTGCCCGCCTCAGCATACACCTGCCAGGCACGCTCAAGCCGGTTCAACTGCTCCAAATACTCCCCTTGATCGGTGGCCGCGCCGCGGATCCGCTCCAGCCACACGCGCACATCGAGCCGCAACTGGCCCAAGGCCGGCTCGGTGAGCGCCGGCCGATTGGTGCGCAAGGCCGCCAACACCGATTCCAGCTCAGCCACGTCGGGCTCGGCCCGGGCAAGCTGGCCGGCGAGCACGTCGAGCCGCAGTGTATCGGCTGTGCTTTCGCCGGTCGGCATGCCGGCCAGTTTTCGGGACAGCTTCTTACCGGCCGTTTCGGCGGCGGCCCTTGCCCCGCGCTGGTCTTCGGCGGAGGGCTGTCGGAAGTGCTCTCGGGCATCGGCGAACGCCTGGGCCAAGTCCTGGTCCTTGTCCTTTTGAGCAGCGTCCTTTTGAGCAGGCGCGGCCTGTTCGGATCGTGCAGTGCCGGCCAGCGTTGCCGCCAGCCAGCCGGCCCACGCGGCCAGAAGGAAACGACGCATCGGATGGCACCTGTTCAGCGCTGGGGCCTTCATCTCGGAGTACGGCGAGACCGGGAATCGTGCGAGCATGGTCAGTAGCCCTCACGCTCCGCGTGAGGTAGCTGGTATCGTCGAGTTTTCAGCGGATGCGATCGGGGTCGTCGGTGACGATCATGTCGAAGCCCTTGCGATTAAAGCGCCACATGTTGATCCGCCGGTTGACGGTCCAGACGCCCGCCTTGAGCCCTTTGCGGTGGGCCCGGCGAACCAGCCGCGTCTGGCTGTAGCGCGAGACGCCGAAGCGTTGTCGGACGAGGATCCAATCAATCGTGGTCGGCTGCCGTCCCAGGGTGCGGCGGACCTGCCGCCAGCCTTGCGTCAGGCCGATGGCGAAAAAACCGGTCTCGGTCCCCGGCGCCAGCTCTTCGACGTGGGCCAGGATGGGGAAGTCGGTCGAGGCCACCATCACGCGGTCAAGGGCCTGTTGCTCGCCGAGGACCTCGACGACGCGCCGGGCCAGCAGCCGGCGCTCGGCAGGGCAGTGCACCTTGAGCTCGACCAGGAGCACGCGGCGGCAGCGGCCCAACTGGAGTGCCAACTGCAGTGCCTCGGCCAGCGTGGGCACCTCGGCGGCCAGGCCGGTGGGTCCGACCAGCAGCGGCATGTTCTCGCGGGTCACGGTTCTCGCCCGCACTTCGCGGCCGCCGATGGCGACCATTTCGTCGTGCCAGACGATCGGCACCTGGCGGGCGTCGAGCTGCACGTCGATTTCGACTAAGTCAGCCCCCTCGGCGAAGGCCTTTTGGATCGAGGGGAGCGAGTTCTCGGGGTAGGGGTTCCACGGCCGATCGGAGCCGGTGCCCCGATGCCCGGCGATTGCCGGTTGGCCGGCCGCGGCCAGCATCGCGAGCATCCACACGCAGCCCGTCATCACAGCTCCTCATCGCAGGTGTCGTTCGCCGCAGCCGCGCCGTGGGCCGGGAATGCTTGCTACTTGGCCGAGCCTCCAGCGGCTCCCAGGGTAATCCAAGCTCCCGGCGAGTGCCAGCATTGAGTCAGAAGTCAGGAGTCGGGGGTTCCGCCTGCGGCGGACTTGCAGCACAGTCAGAAGTGCCACTGCTTGGAGGCCCCGCCGTGTCGGGGCCGAGAAGCAGTGCTGCGCCCCGTCCGTCGGTGCTCAGAAGTCGGAGGTCAGAAGGCAGAGGTTCCGCCAGAGGCGGACTTGCAGCTCAGTCGGAGGTCGGATCGGACTATGGTACAGTGGCGGGAATGTTGGACGGCGGCGGCTGAGAGGGGCACTGACCACGAGGATGCGGATGGCACAAGGCAGGAAGCGGAGACCGCATCGCAGTCTGGCGACTCGTTCGACGCAAGCTGTTCCTACCCAGCGGCTGCTGGGCGAAATCCGCACGTTGATCGAAGCCGCCCGCGAGCAGGTTGCCCGGACGGTCAACGCGGCCCTGGTCTGGCTGTACTGGAACATTGGCAAGCGGATTCGGGAGGACGTGCTCGAAAACAAGCGGGCGGAGTATGGCGAGGAGATTGTGCAGACACTGTCTGCACAATTGACCGCGGAATATGGCCGGGGATTCGATCGTCGAAACCTGTTCTACATGATCCGGTTCGCCGAGCTTTTCCCGGACGAAGAGATTGTGAACGCACTGCGTTCACAATTGTCGTGGACCCACTTTCGCGAGCTTCTGCCGATCGACGACCCTCTGAAGCGAGAGTTCTACGCCGAAATGTGCCGTATTGAGCGCTGGAGCACGCGAACGCTTCGCCAGAAGGTCGACCGCATGCTCTTCGAGCGGACCGCCGTTGCCAAGAAGCCGGAGAAACTGATCGAGCAGGACCTGACCGGGCCGCCCGTGCTGCCCGTTGCGGACAAATCCGCCGGCGGCGCACGTACCAAGCCCGGAAAGCAAAGGAAGTGATGTCGCTCGCGGTTGCCGGCGACCCCGGCGAGCCCCGGCATCCAGGTCGCCTGGTTTGTTGATGCGCGCTACAATGACGGGCGGCAGTTGCCTTTTGCGTAATGCGGCTTCATTTCAGATCGACCTGGAACTCTCTGGGAACAGTCCAAATTCGGTACAGGAGGCACGTCATGAGAAGAGCGCCGTTGTTCGTTGTGGCTGCGCTGGTTTGGTCAGCCTGGTTCGTCGATGCCTGGAAGCCAACCGCTTCAGGGGAACAACCTGCCTCGCCTGCAGGCCAGCGCAGCTCGTCGTCTGGAAAGGCGCCTGGCAAAGCTCGGAGCGTCGAAGCGGTCGACGTGCTGGCCGAGATCCAAGCATTGAACAAGGGTGCGGCCGCGCCTCCCACAACATTTCGCCGTGGAACCGTGCATCCCCACAAGGGAAATATGCCTCAGCTGACCAGGCAGGCGGGCGGATTCACCATTCAAATGCCCAGCCGGACAGCCGTGCCCACGCCGACCGTCCATGATGGACGGCTGTATGCCAGCGGAGGGTTCAGCTCAACCGAGTTCTATTGCTTTAATGCCGAGACGGGCGATCTCGTGTGGGGAGTCGACTTGAGCGACGATGGCCCCTCCTCCGGCGTTGTTTCGGAAGGCACGGTGGTCTGCGGCACCGAGTCGTGCACGCTGTTCGCCATGGAGGCCGCCACCGGCAAGATGCGTTGGTCGCATTATCTCGGCGACCCGCTGCTGTCCACTCCCACAATCGACGGCGGGCGCGTTTTTATCGTCTATCCCTGGCGCGCGCAGATTGCGGCAATCGAGGCCCCGGATGAAAAGGTCGGCGAGACGAACTCCAAAGGGGGCGGCAAGCTATTGGACGCCCCAGGTGACCGGGCCGTTTCCAGCTCGCACGTGCTTGCCTGTTTCGACCTGAAGACGGGCGACGTCGCGTGGCAGAAGTACATCGACACCGACTGCATGTCCGCCCCGGTGGCGGGGGGCAATCAGCTCTACCTTGTGACTCTCTCGGGGACGATGTATTGCTTCAACCAGGCCGATGGCCGAATCGAGTCGGCGCTGCGACTCAACGCAACTTCGGCCCCGGTCGTCGCCGGAGGCGAGATCTTCTTGACCCGCCGCGCGGACAAGGACGGCCGAATCGCGGAGGCGATGTTCACCTGCGATCGAGCGACCTACACCGTCAAAGCTTTGGGCGACGCCCGCGAGGCCCCGTATCTGGATCAGACCGTCCAGAGAAACTCCGCCGCCACGGCAGAGGCGAATGCTTTCGAACAGCAAAACGCCATCGGCGGCGGCTTTGGGGGCGGTTTTGGCGGCGGCTTCGGAAAGGACGGGCCGGACGACGGGCTGTTTTCGGTGCCCGCCGAAGGCATTCAAAGCGAAGACAAGGACGCGGCAGAGGGCGATGCTACCGAACCGTCGAGCCCGAACGAGGCCAGCCATGCTGCCAGTGGGCCGGGTGAAGCGCAGTCCGATGCCGATGATCCCTTGGCCGACGACACGCCGGCTCCGGGCGAGGCCGACGGAGAGCCCGCCGACCTCTTGGCGGAGACGCAGCAACTGGCGGCCGACACGATCGGACTGGGCAACGTTTCGACGCTCCAGATGTTTCAAGGTTCTCGCATTCTGCACAGGGGCCGCCGCAACTTCAATTGCATGGGTGACGTGCTCATCTGCAGGTCCGCGCAAACCGGCAAGCAGATCTGGTCGCAACCGCTCGATGGAGATTTGAAAAAAATGGGAGGCCATCTGGCCGCCCCGCCGATTGCCGCCGGCGGCTCGTTGTTCCTGGCGACGCTGGAGGGCAAAGTGCACCAGATCGACCCGCGAACCGGGCGGATCCTCCGCTCGCATAAGGTAGATGGCCAGTTGCGCTTTTCGCCGATTGTTGAAGGAGGCCGCATCTATGTTACAACCCAGGACGGCAAACTGGTGTGCATAGACACCAAGGATCGCAGCTTGACCGGCTGGCCCACGTGGGGCAAGAACGCCGCGCACACCAACGTGGATGATGGCAGACGGTAATCGCAGCCGTGCACGATCGATCTTCGAACGCCTTCCATACTGGCATGGCTAACGCCGCGGACGACAATCCGTATCGTGCTGGGCCCTCGGCCTCGCGGACCGAACGGCGCTGGCGGCTCGTCCCCATGCCGAGCTACCTCGTCCCGTTCTGGATCACGGCCGCGAGCCTGCTGCTGATGGTGGCCGGTCACTCAGTGCCGGGCGTCGATGCCGCATGGCGAACAGCCCTGTTCTCCCTCCCAGCCACAATCCTCGTATTTGCAATCCCCTGTTGTCTGTTCGTGCTGTGCGAGTGGCTGCGAACCGGAGAGTTTCCAGAGCTGACGTGGGAGCCGCTCCGCGCCAGCCCGGAAGAAAAGGAACTCCACCGCAAGTGGCGAGAACGCCCGAAGCTCGACGACGAAGCCTTTTACCAGGCCTTCTACGCTGAGTCCCAGATCCCGAAAAAGCTAGTGGCCGATGTCCGCCGGGAGCTCGTCTCGGCCTTGGGGCTGAGCCTGGCGGCCCACCCAGCCGACAACCTTGGGGCGGCCTGTCCGGACGTCGACTTGGCCGACGTCTTTTTCCGCTTTGACCGTGTCTTTGGAATCAAAATCCCGTGGCGCAGCCAATCGCCCGAAGAGCTCGGCGTCGATGGCTCGTTCGACTCCCTGCTGCGATTGGTCCACCGGCTCCGCACGGCAGGCGACGCGCGTCCTCACCTGGCAGATTCGGCGGAGCCCACGGCGCGATTGGATGATTCACCATGAAAAGGAAGTGGCGCCAGTTCAGCCTTGCTGGCCTGCTCTTCTTCACAGCGGCCGTGGCTCTTGTGTCATGGTATTTTTCTGGCTACATGCCTGGCACACTGTCCTTCAATGAGTTTGGTGTCCCTCGTGGCACGGGGACGCGCCTTTACCATTATAAATCTGGAGAATTGAAACTCACGGAAAAGTATCGAGCAGGCAAGCTGGTCCGAAGCTCTTGGTATCGACCAGACGGATCCATCGTCGCCGTGACGGAGTATCGCAACGAGTCTGGTGAATGGCTCCTGCTCAACGAAGATGGCTCCATACGCGCAAAGTACCAGATGGTCAACGGATTAGCGAACGGCCAAGCCACGTATTACCGCCCAGACGGATCTGTCGAGCGTGTCGCACATTTTCGATCAGGCCAAGAGGTCGAGCCCGTCGCTCCCAAGGCGTCGCGTGCGGTGAGCGAGGAAGCAGGTGGGCGACTCATCTTGAACGACTTCAAGTGACTAATGCGTTCAGATTCATTGGCAAGCCGATGCTAGGCACCTTCACAGTCCGGAGCGAGGAAACGGGCGATCGTGCAGCGATCGACGAGGTAAACCGCCTGGCGTTCGGCGGGCCGCACGAAGCGCGATTGATCGCGCTGTTGCGGGACGAACCCGGATTCGAACCGGAGCTTTCGCTGGTCGCGGTTTCAGAGGATACGATCGCCGGCCATATCCTGTTCACCCCTGTTCAAATTGTGCGGGAGAACGGGGCCGTCACGGGGGCCTTGGCGCTGGCGCCCATGGCGGTGCGACCGGAACATCAGAACCAGGGCATCGGTTCGCGATTGGTGCGAGCGGGACTCGAAGCCGGCCGCCGCCGCGGACATCAACTCGTCGTCGTTGTCGGACATCCCCAGTACTACCCCCGCTTCGGGTTCACGCCGGCCCGGCCGCACGGACTCGAAGCGCCCTTCGAGGTTCCCGACGCGGCCTTCCTGGTGTGCCCGCTGGCAGCCGGCGCGCTGGACGACGTCCGTGGCGTTGTTCATTACCACCCGGCGTTCGGCGCCGTGGGAGATTGATCGGCAGGATTGATCGGCATTGCCGCGTGCCGTAGGCTGCACGAGACCCGTTCCAAGGGGCATCGCTGCAATCAAGTAAGCACTGGGGAGGACAACACCCGTGGACCGGCGAACGTTTCTGGCTTCTGTCGGCGCAGGCGCTGTGGGCGGATGCGAACTGGCGGGGCTGACGGAGGCCTGGGCCGACGACCAGCCGCCGGCCGGCTACCGGGTCGTCGATACGCACCTGCATGTCTTCAATACAAAGCTCGACGGCAAGGACGGCCGCCCGCGGTATATCGGGCCGCCGGCCACGGTCGAAGATGCCGTGGCGGCCATGGACTACGGCCATGTCCAGAAGGCATTCCTGATCAGCTATGCGGCCGCGGATATCGCCGTGCAGGCAAGGCTGCGGGGGTTCGACGTCGAGGCGATCGCGCCGGTGATCAACAAGCAGTACCAGGTCGAGTCGTGGCAGGCGCATCGCGATCGCTTCTGGTGGTTCACCGATCACGTGGACCCGATGCGGGAATCGTACCTGGACGACCTCCAGCGCGATTTCGAGCTGGGGGCCGCCGGAGTCAAGCTGCTGCCGTGGTTCCACGGCCTGCTGGCCGACCACCCGGGCTTCGTCAAGGTCTACGAGCTGTGCCGCCGGCAGAAGAAGCCGATCATCCTCGATCTTTCCTGGTGGTACTTCGATCTGAATCCGCTGTTCAACGAGTCGCCGGCGCGGCAGAAGCTGGTCCGCTCGATCTCGGATTACGCCCGGCTGCTGGCCCCGGTGTTCCGGGAGTTTGCCGACGTGCCGTTTTCGCTGGCCCACGCAGGCACGGCCAAGACCAGCGACGACTACCGGGCCATCTTTCCCTTGATCGCCGCCCACCCCAATGTCTCGTGTGACCTGGCCGCCGCGTTGGACTACTCCGAGGAGCTGATCGAGCGGCTGGTCAAGGCGGTCGGCGCGCACAAGGTGATGTACGGCACCGATTGGCCCTACTGGTCGAGCTCGGGGCAGACCTGCTATCGGACCGACAGCCGCCGCTGGGGCCTGATCGCCGACGGCTGCCCGCAGTTGAACCGGCGAGAGAAACAGCAGGTCCTGGCCGCGAATGCCGAGCGGTTCGCCGGCAACTCGCTGCCCGACGAAAGCGGGTCGCGGGCGCACGAACTACACAAGAACGCAACGGTGATCGTCATCCACGACCATCGGCCGATTGCCGACGACGTGCCGCGGATGCTGGCCGGCGGCGTGACGGCCAAGGTCTACAACATCGGCGTCGACGTCGAGATCAGCAAGGATTTTCAGGCCAGCGCGGCGGTGCGCGCGGGGTGGCTCGACAAGTGCGTGCGGTCGCTGGACGAGGCCCGCCGCGTCATCGCCGCCAACCCCGAACACCTGGTGCTGGCCCTCTCGGCCGCCGACATCGAGCGGGCCCGGCGGCAGGGAAAGCTGGCGATCGTGCTGGGCGTCGAAGGGGGAAAGCTGCTGGAGGGCGAAGTCGCCAACCTGCGGCGGTTCTATGATCTAGGCCTGCGCGAGCTGCAACTGCGGTGGGCCGTGCCTAACCAGTTGGTCGAGGCCGACTCGCTCAGCGACTTTGGCTTGGCAGTGGTCCGCGAGTGCCAGCGGCTGGGGATCATCATCGACCTGACGCACATCCCGCAACGGGCCTTCGACCAGGTGGTCGAGGCGGCCCAGCGCCCGCTGATCGTCTCGCACGGCACGGGCGCGGAGCTGGGCGAGCAGCGGCTGGCCGCCGTGGCCCGGTTGGGCGGCGTGGTCGGCATCCATTTTTATTCATCGTACCTGGGGCAGCGGCCGCACGTGATCCAGGTGCTCGACGCGGTGGACTACCTGGCCGAGAAGGCGGGCATCGAGAGCGTCGCCCTGGGCGTCGACTTCTTTCCCACCGACGGCGGCTGGGGCGATTTCCAGCGCTCGCAGGGGACGGCCGACATCTCCTGGGCCATCCCCGACCTGTCGCACATGCCGGAGATCACCCGCGGCCTGGTGGCCCGCGGCTACAGCGATCACGACATCCACGCCATCCTGGGGCTGAATTTCCTGCGCGTCTGGAGCCAAGTAGTTGCTAGTTGCTAGTTCCTAGCAAAAGCAAGAACTAGCCCAGACTGGTCACCGACCAGCAACTAGCAACCAGCAACTAGCAACCAGCAACTAGCATGACTCAAGTCTTCGAGGACGTCGCCTGCACCGTGTGCGGCTGCGTGTGCGATGATCTCAGACTGACGGTCGAAAAGGCCCGGATCGTGCGGGCCGACGGGGCCTGCAAGCTGGCCGAGCCCTGGTTCCTGAGCCAGGATTCGCGCCGGCCGCCCGCCGCCGAAATCAACGGACAGGCGGCGCCACTGCAGATGGCCCTGGACCAGGCCGCCCGGATTCTCGACGCCGCCCGCTCGCCGCTGGTCTATGGCCTGTCGCGCAGCAGCACCGACGGGCAACGGGCGGCGGCGCGCCTGGCCGACCGGATCGGGGCGACGATCGACACCACCGCCTCGCTCTGCCATGCGCCGTCGATCCTGGCGTTGCAGGAAGTTGGCGAATCGACCTGCACGCTGGGCGAGGCCAAGAACCGGGCGGACCTGGTGGTCTTCTGGGGCTCCAACCCGGTCGACAGCCATCCCCGCCACTTCGAGCGGTACTCCGTCTGGCCGCCCGGCATGTTCCTGCCCAACGGCCGGGCCGACCGCACGGTGGTGGTCGTCGACGTGCGGGCCACGCTCAGCAGCGAAGAGGCCGACCTGTTCATCCAGGTCGAGCCGGGACAAGATTTTGAGGCCCTCTGGACGCTCCGCGGGCTGGTGCGCGGCGAGCCGCTGGCGCCGGATGCTCGCACGGGCGCGCCGCTCGAAGTGCTTGTGGATCTGGCGACGCGGATGAAGGCCTGCCGTTGCGGCATCCTCTTTTTCGGCCTCGGACTGACGCAGAGCGGCCTGGGCAACTGCAACGTCGAGGCCTTGCTGCGGCTGGTCACCGATCTGAATGCGTACACCCGCTTCCACGCCAAGCGGATGCGCGTCTATGGCGACGTGGCCGGGGCCGACACGGTGCTCTGCTGGCAGACCGGCTACCCGTTCAGCGTGAGCCTGAGCCGAGGTTACCCGCGCTACGGTCCCGGCGAGTATTCGGCCAACGACATGCTGCGGCGGCGCGAGGTCGATGCCTGCTTATTCGTCGGCAGCGAGGGGGTGGGCGACTTGTCGCCAGAGGCCGTGGCACATCTGCAGCGCATCCCCACGATTGCGCTCGACTACCCCACGCTCGACTCGCTGCT
>JBBDNX010000722.1:0-2006 GCA_040877345.1 Pirellulales bacterium | reverse complement strand
TCGACAGAGTCGAGCGAGCTGGGTGGCTGGGCCAAACGATAAGCGTGTCCCAGTTCCGATGTGAGGAAGTTATTTTTCGGCCGATCCTATGGCGCTCACCTCCGCAAGAGGCCCCGCTCTTCGCGCCGCAGGTCGTAGACCGAGCGGCTCGTGTCGTCTGGTCTTCGGGGCTCGGCCGATCTGCTTGCGGCCGCCGGGCCCGGGCCCTGGTGCTGCCATTCCAGGATCACCTGCCGGGCCTGCTCGACCGGCTGGGGACGCGTCACCTGGTTGACCACGGGGCCTTCGGCGGCCGAATCGTCCGGCCGGTTCACCGGCACGAGCTGGTTGGCCAGGTCGCCCTTGGCGGCCCGGTGGATCAGGTTGGGTTCCGGCCGCTTCCGCCGCTGGTTGGCCGCCAGCGTGTCGGCCGCCGGTTTGGCCGCCGAGGCCGGCGCTGTTTTGGCCGCCAAGGCGGGTTGGATCGGCAGCGGGCTGCCCATTCGGACCCAGTCGACCCAGGCGTTTTGCAACGATCCCAGGCTTGAAAAACCATAGTGCGCGCTGACGATGTCGGACCAGCGCTCCTGCTCCAGCCCGTCGGCGACAAAGGCCATGAACTTGCGCTTTCCGCCCTGCCCAATCAGGAACGTGGCCAGCGAGTGCCCTTGGGCGTACAGCGGCAGGATGTCGGGCGGGTACTCCCTCATCGCGAACATCTGGCTGAACGGGATGCCGCGGCCGCTTTGCAGGTAGCGGACCAGCATCTTCTGCTGCTTGATGCGCTCGCTGGCGTGTTCCACCGTGCTGCAGCCGCCTTCGTCGGCCCAGCGGGGCAACGGCTGGCGGAAGTGCGTGGCGAACACCGTGTGGGTCACCTCGTGCGGCAGCACCGAATCAAGAACCCTTTCGAGCGAGCCTTGGATCGACATCTGCCAGCCAAAAACCTGGCCGCGATCGAAGACGAAGCTCGTCGCGCCGCCGGCGCCTTTGCCCGGCCCCACGTCGACGGCGATCGGGCAGGGCTGCTGCCACTTGTCCAAGGGCTTACCCAGCCACTCGATAGCCAGCTCGCGGCGGTATTTTTCGGCGGCCAGGCCGACTTGTTCGGCCACCTGGGGGCTGGGAGCGGAGACGATAAAGTTGGCCGTCCGATAGCTGGCGCCCAGAGACGTGACCGAGGCCGCCAGTAGAACAATGCGAGCGATGCGAGCTTCCATGCTCTGTTCTCCAACATCCCTGTTGCGATTTCGCATTCGGGCCGCATCCGATTGCAGCCCGTTCGATCGATCGCCCCGCCGGAGCAAACGCCGAGCCAAATCAATGCGGCTCAGCCGGCTGGCACCCGCGGCAGGCTATCGAAGGCGTGTTGCCGCCAGTGGTTCGCTCCCGGCGCCCGGCGGTCCAAATCGTGATCCCGCCGGCGGTCTGGTTTGTAAAGTTTGCAAAGCCTACCCTACCCGGCGAAGCGGGCAAAGGGGAAAATCCTCACCGGGTACCAGAGGTACCAGACGGCGAAGCGCCGACTTCGTGTCACCCCTTCCCCCCTTCCCCCCTTCCCCCCTTCGGCGTCGTCGCGGCCCGGCTCAATCGCTCGATCAGGCCGGCATTGGCCGGTGGAAAGGGGTAGTCGGCCAGCTCGGCCGCCGGCACCCAGCAAAACGGGGGTCTGGGAGTAAGATCGGCTGCTTCGAGCCTGCAAGCAAAAAAGTCGATCAACAATCGGCCATGATCGTACTCGTACAATACCTGCTCGCACGGCAGCAACACCTGGACGGCCAGGCCGGTTTCCTCCCGGCATTCGCGCTGGGCCGCCTGCTGGGGGGTCTCGCCCGGCTGGACTTTGCCGCCGGGAAACTCCCAAAATCCCGCCAGCGGCACGCCGGCCGGACGCCGCCCGATCAGGTAACGGCCGGCGTGTTCGACCACCGCCACGGCAATCCGGCGAGGCGACATCGTACGGCTCACTCTTGGGCGGCGGGCCGGCGATGCGCGTCCAACAGCCGGCCCGGCGAGCCCATGACGTT
>JBBDNX010000721.1:0-11019 GCA_040877345.1 Pirellulales bacterium | reverse complement strand
GGGAAGGGGGGAGCGGGGGAAGGGGGGAAGGGGGGAGGCGGAAGGAAGAAGGGGAGAAGGAAGAAGGCAGAAGGATGAAGGCAGACGGGGCCGACGAGCACTGGAAAGCCGTGGGACGAGAACGCAGTGGGACGAGAATGGGTGCTTAGCCGGCGGTGTCGAGATAAGGGTCCTGGCCCATTTGTTTTTGAATCTTCTTGCGTTCCTTCTCGTAGTACATCAGCACGCGGCGGTCGCGGAAATGGCGGCGCTCGATTCGCCGCTGCGATTTGCGAAAAAGCCTGCCCAGGCGATCGAAGGGGCCGGGCGATTTTTCGCCCAGCGCCTTGAGCCGCCGCGATTTTTTGGGGCCCAGGCCGCCTAGCAGGATGTCGTCGTCCAGGGCCAGGTATTGCCGGTAGGTCCCCGGATCGCCCTGGCGGCCGCAGCGCCCGATCAACTGCCGGTCGATGCGGGCCGCATCGTGCATCTCGGTGCAGATCACGTGCAGGCCCCCGAGCGTGTCGATGCCTTCGCCCAGCTTAATGTCGGTGCCGCGGCCG
Organism: Pirellulales bacterium; assembly: GCA_040877345.1. Classification (GTDB taxonomy): domain Bacteria; phylum Planctomycetota; class Planctomycetia; order Pirellulales; family JAICIG01; genus JBBDNX01. Next base: position 10,477 of record JBBDNX010000721.1, on the reverse strand, counting down.
GCCATGTTGGTCGATACGGTGACCTTGCCTTGCAGGCCGGCACGGGCCACGATCTCGGCCTCGGCGGCGATCTCATGGGCGTTGAGCACGCGGTGTTCAATGCCGGCGGCGCGGAGCAGCCGGGCCAGGTGGACCGATTTGTCGATCGATCGGGTGCCGATCAGGATCGGCCGGCCCGCGGCGTGCAGCTCGCGCACTTCGTCCACGATCGCGTCCCACTTGGCGTCGGCCGTGCCGAAGATCCGGTCGGGCAACCGCTGCCGGATGGCGGGCCGGTTGGTGGGAATGGGCACCACGCGCACCTGGTAGATCTTGGCCAGCTCGCGGGCCGAGCTGACGGCGGTGCCGGTCATGCCGGCCAGCCGCTCGTAGCGGAGAAAGAAATCCTGCACGGTGATCCGGGCCGCCTGGCCCGTGGCGACGGTCACCTCCACCCCCTCCTTGGCCTCGACCGCCTGGTGGATTCCGTCGCGCCACTTGCGGCCTTCAGAGAGCCGGCCGGTAAATTCGTCGACGATCACGATCTCGCCGTCGCGGATCACATATTGCCGGTCGAGCGTGAACGCCTTCGAGACTTTGATGGCCCGCTCCACGTACTCGTAGATGGTGAACATGCCGACGGAGTCCATCGCGTCGGGCTTGGTCAGCGTGCGGACCCGTTGCCGGCCGGGGGCGGTCAATTCCACCGTCTGCTTCTCGTGGTCGTAGGTGTAATGTTCGTCTTCTTCGAAGCTGGCGGCCACCTTGGCGCTCCAGCGATAACACTCGACGGCGATCTTTTCGGCCTCGGTGGGCAGTGCGCTGATGATCAGCGGCGTGCGGGCCTCGTCGATCAGGATGCTGTCGGCCTCATCGACCACGATAAAGTGGGCCCCGCGCTGTACCGGTTGTTCTCCGCCGCCGGCCCCCTGCTGTCCGAGCATACCGCCCAAAAAATCGGCCAGCCCTTCGTTGATGCGCCGCAGCAGCAGCCGATCTCGCAGGAAGTCGAAGCCGAACTCCTTGGCGGTGCCATAGGTCACGTCGCAGGCATAGGCCTTGCGGCGGGTTGGCTGCTGCATGTTGGCCTCGATGACTCCCACGGAAATGCCCAATTGTTGGTAGATGGGCCGCATCCACTCGGCGTCGCGGCGGGCCAGGTAGTCGTTGACGGTGGCCAACTGCGCGCCCTTGCCGGCCAGCGCGTGCAGATACATGGGCAGCGTGGCGGTGAGCGTCTTGCCTTCGCCCGTCTGCATTTCGGCAATCGAGCGGTGATGCATGGCAATGCCGCCCAGGATCTGCACGTCGAAGTGCCGCATGTTCACGGTCCGGCGGGCCGCCTCGCGGACCAGGGCGTAGCTTTCCGGCAGCAGCCGGTCCAAGGGTTCCTGGCTCTTGGCCCGGTAGCGCAGCGACAGGCTTCGCTTGCGCAGATCGTGGTCCGAGAGCTTCTCAAGCTCAGGCTCGCAGGCGGCGACCTTCGGCAACAACAGGCTCCAACTGGCCAGCTTGCGGCTGACCGGACCGCCCGTATAAGCCTGCACCTGTGCCGAAAAACCGGTGGGAATGGTGTCCAACGCCGCCTGCCTGGATGGAAGAGAAGGAATGTGCCGGCCCTGGCACCAGCGCCGTCGCTGTAGCGGGCACTGCTTCTCGTCCCGACGGGTCGGAACTCTAAGCAGTGGCACCAGCACCCAGACGGCGGTACGCGGGACCGCCTCTATTGTAGGCTATGGGCCGCAGCCTGGCACGTGGTTTGGCGGCAGGCGGAGCCGCCTGGCAAGCGGAGAAAGCGCTGCCCCGCGGGCCGTCGACTGCCCGCTGCGCGGCGGGCAGCGGCCAGCGCTCAGCGGCTTAGCGGCTGGATGTGGTCGACGCGATACGCGGCGGCAAACGTGCCGGCCGCGCCCTGGCCCTCGATCTGGCCGCGCATGGCGACAAACTCGCCCGGCCGGAAGTCGTCCAGGGCATGTCCATGGAGAACGACGCTTCCACCATAGTCGTCGGTATCTCCGTCGATCGGTATATAGCGGAGCTTCCACTGCCGATCGATCAGCGAGAACTCCAATTGGCCTCGCAACGAGCGATAATCGGCTGCGTAGCCGTAGCGGTCGCTTTTTCCCGGATCGGCCGCTGGACGTTCGGCGGCACGGGCCGCGGCCGGGCGAGAGGCCTTTCGCGTCCGGCCGGCGAGGCCGGCTTCCGCGTCGGCGCGATTCACCGCCGGCAAATCCATGATGTCGATCGCCTGCTGGGAAGGTTCGTGCCGACCCGGCTCACGCAACGAAGCAGCCGGCTGGGCGGCCACCGACGTCGCGCGAGGCCGAGCGGTTTCGGGACCGGATTGGGCGGGCGGCTCGATGATTCGGATTTCGGAAACGTCCGATGCCGACATCACTACCCGCTCATCCTCATCGGCTTCGTAGCCGGCCAGTTGCACCGGGCTGCCTTGGAGATCTTGGCGTAAGTCGCCGGCGGGCGGCTCGTAATCGGCCTGGACGGCCTGGCCCAGCTCCGACGAATTGCCGCCGGCCGGCTGCGCGGCCGGTGCAGGCTGGTCGGGGCGCCCCTGGGCCGCCCGGGGGCTGTTGGGCGTCTGCCGCAGCGAGCCTTGCTGCGGGAATTGATAGCTGCCGCCGGGCGGCGCGTAGGGGTTGTGTGCCGTGCTGCCGGGCGAATAGGGCGCCGATCCGGGATAGTAGGGATCGGGCGAGAGCGGTGCACCGGCGGTGCCCGTGCCGGGGGGCGGCACGGTCTTACGCCCCAGGAACGGGTCGACGCTCGGCGCCGTGCTTTGGCAACCCGCAACCAGGGCCGCGCAGAGCAGCACCAGCGGCCGTTTCATCGGTACACTCCTTTGCACCTGTCAATTTGGGGGGTGATAGACTAGCGATTTCCAAGACCCTGTCCAGACCGGTTCTTGGGGCCCGTGGGCCAAGGCCCTGAGGACCTGGATTGTCGGACTCCGGCGGACAGATATTCGCGTATTCGAAGCAGGTGAAGCAAGTGCGTCCCGCGCGCACACGGCTAGGTGCCGCGAAACGACGGGAGTCGTTCATCTGCCCAGGCTCCGTCGGCGATGGACAACGGGATCTCGGGTGGAAGTGAATAGTCGACGGCCAGGTCATAGCCGAGCAGATCGTATATCGTGGCGAGAGCCAACTGAAGATCGAGCGGCACGTCGGAATCGCCCGGCAGCAACGGCACGGGAACCGGCGGCAACCGGTCGCGCATGGCGATTGGCCAGACGTCCGTGACAGGACGGTTTTCCGCGCGGCTCAAAAAAACGTAGTACGGGGCTGGCGGCAAGGGTTGCTGCATGGGCATGCGCAGACCCTCGCGGAGCAAATCGACCTCGATCAAGTGGGCCGTGCTCAAAAGGAGCCGTCCCCGCTTGGCCAAGTACTCGCGGTAGCCCTCACCGCGCTTGTTGGTTGGAGACAAGACCTCGATTGCGGTCACGAGCTGCCGGTTGGCCGTGTCGCGAACCTCGACGGTGACGTGCGGGACCGCAAGGGGCATTGCAGTCGCGATCCGCACTGGAGCCTGGGCAATCGCGACTTCAGCACCACGAACATCTCCTCGTCCTGCTTCTGCAACACTTACATCAGGATAGACGCTCGCAGTCGCGACCGCCACGCCCTCGGGCATCTCCATGACGAATCGCTCGGTGGTGAACGCAAGGTATTTGGGCCGGAGTTTCGGGGCCAACTGCCGAGCAATTTCCGCACTGAGCTGCGTGTGCACTGACATCCAAAGGGATCCTTCCAGATATGGATCCATTCCAGGGAACGGCGAGGGCATGGCGCAGTGCTCTAGCGGACTTGTTAAGCCTTCCGGTATCCTATTGTATCACGCCCCACGCGTTGGATGAGAAATATCGTTTAACGGACTGCAACCGGACGGCAACCAGGCGGGCCGCGACGAGCTACGGCATGCAGGCGCTATTTCGCCGCTATGGTTTCGAAAGATCGACGCAGACCAATTCGTTGTCGTTGCGGGCGAAAACGTGCCGGTAGGCGTAGGCGGGGTGGGCCCAGCAGACGCCGCCACGCTGGTTCAACTGCTCCCGGGTGGGCTCGATCAGCTTGGCGCGGCTGATCTCCTGGTACCCGGAGGGGGAGAGCTTGCTGATGATCAGCTCGCCGCGCTCGTTGAACATCCAAATCCGTTCGCCGTTTTTGACCATGTGGATGTTGCTCCAGCGGGCCGGCGGCGTCGCCTCGAGGCTCTCCCAGATCCGCTCGCCCGTCCTGGCGTCCAGGCAGCGCAGCTCGCCATAGCTGTCGACGCCGTAGACGTAGTCGCCCGCGAGATAGGGCGTACTGATGATCGAGTGCAGCGCCTCGGTGTGCTGCTCGTCGGGACCACGCTTGCGCCACAGCTCTTGGACCGCCAGCCGCTTGGGATCGACCTTGAGCATCAACGCGCCGTCGTAGAACGAGGTGACGAACAGCCGGCCGCGGTCGAAGACCGGAGTGGCGATCGCTATCACCATGTTCTTCGGCGGGAAGGGATGCCGCCAATACACCTCGCCGGAGCCGGGATTCAGGCCGGCCACGCTCTCGCCGGTCCAGCAAACCAGCACGCGCCGGCCTGCCTGCTCGATGAGGATGGGCGCCGCATAGGAGGCCTCGTCTGCAAGCGCCCTCCACTTTTCTTCGCCCGTGGCGAGGTCGAAGGCGACGAGGCAGGCATCGTCCGCTCCGCCAATCTGCACGATGACCAGGTCCTGTTCGATCAAGGGGCTGGCGGCGATTCCCCAAATGGGCATGCGAATGCCGTACTCCTGGTTCAGGTCCTTCTTCCACAGCACCTTGCCGTCGGCCGCGTCCAGGCAGAACAGGTGCCCCATCGATCCCAACGAATAAGCCCGGCCGTCGCGGATCGACACGGAGGCCCGCGGGCCGGCCTCGTATCCCACGCCGCTGTAGACGCAGTCGTAGGCGTGGGTCCAAAGGTTCTTGCCCGAACGCCAATCGAAGCAGTGGACTCGCTCGACCTGCTTCGGCCCGACCAGGCGGTCGGTAACGTACACGCGGCCATCGGCCACGGTCGGGCCGCTGTAGCCGCTGGAGATTTTCGCCCGCCAACGCGGCTCGAGTCGCGGGCCTGAAAATTCTTCGACGATTCCCTCTTCGCGCCATACGCCGTCGCGCGCCGGTCCCCGCCACTGCGGCCAGTCGTCGGCACTAGCCGGGCATGGCAGCTCGAACAGGACCGCCAGACAGCTCAGCCAGACAAACCCCTTCAGTCCGGGTACCATGCGTTGGTTCTCCTGGTGCGACTTCAAAATCAGTCAAATCGACGACTCGTCAAAGCGCTTCGCCCAGCCCGCTGTCGGCACGTGCAATTCTACGAGGCTGTCTCCCCTGGCCGCGTCGCGCCGCTGGGGCAGCAATCGGCCGGGCATACATCATGGCTGGGGCCGCAGGTGCCCAAGGCCCGCCGGTCGGCATGTCCCATGCGTTCCAGCACGAGCTCGCGGATCATTTGCACAAACGCGGGGTGCGTGCCCGCGGTGCCGGCCCGCAACATGTTCAAGCCCAACGATCGGCAAAGCCCGGCAGCCTCGACATCCAGGTCGTACAACACTTCGATGTGGTCCGACAAGAAGCCGATCGGCACCACAACCACGTCGTCGACGCCGCGGCCGGCCAGTTCGCCCAAATAGTCTCGCACGTCGGGTTCCAGCCACGGCTGCTCCGGCGGCCCACTGCGGCTCTGGTACACGAGCTTCCAAGGCAGGCGGGGTCCCGACTCGGCCAGAGCGTCGGCCACCAGGCGGCACGATTCGGCAAGTTGGCTTTGGTAGCGGCAGTTCGCGGCCATGGCTTGGGGGATGCTGTGGGCGGTGAACACCAGGTGGGCGGCGGCATGACGGTGGCCAGGTATGGCGGCCAAGGCATCCCGCACGCGGTCGGTCATGGTCTCGACAAATCCGGGGTGATTGTAGAAGACTCGCAGCTTGTCGACGCGGGGGGTGGAGGGGCCGATGCGAGTCCGGGCGTCTTCGATGTTTTCGCGGTATTGGCGGCAGCCGGAATACGAACTGTAGGCGGAGGTACAAAAGGCCAGCGCCCGACGTACACCGTCGGCCGCCATTTGCGTGAGCGCTTCGGCGATGAGTGGATGCCAATTGCGGTTGCCGAAGTATACCGGCAGCCGAGGACCATGCCGCTGGAACTCGGCTTCCAGGGCCCGGATGAGCCAGCGATTCTGTTCGTTGATGGGGCTGACGCCACCAAAGCGCCGGTAATGCTCGGCGACTTCGAGCATCCGCTGGGGCGGCACCCGCCTTGCGCGCAGCACATTGTCCAGGAAGGGGAGGATGTCGTCCGGGCCTTCCGGCCCGCCGAAGGAAACCAGCAGCAGGGCGTCGTAGGGTTGCTCGGCGGTGTCAGGCATGCCAATCGAGTGACCCCGACGGGATTCGAACCCGTGTTGCAGGCGTGAAAGGCCTGTGTCCTAGACCTGGCTAGACGACGGGGCCGGCGGGCCGCGCCTGGCGGGCGCGCCTAGCAGGGTGTATAACGGGCCGGCCCTAGCTCCGTCAAGCCACCGCGGCCAAACAGCGCGACGGGTGCGCCGCGACGCGGAAGTCGGTGAGGCGGCCGGCGCGCACAGCGAAGGCCGCGATAACGATCAAATAAGGGAAAAGCGTCGGGCAGGGGATGCCCGCGGCAGGCAAGTCACGTGAACGAGAATCAACCAACTTCGCCACTGGGGGCATCAGCACCGCTGGCCGCCTTGCCCTGGCCTTCGGCCGGCAAGTTCAAGTTGTTGTTGCGCTGAATCGCCTCGTAGACCTCGCGGCGGTGCACCGGCACTTCCTTGGGCGCCTCGACGCCCAGCCGGACCTTGTCACCGCGAATCTCAACGACGACAATGGTGATGTCGTTGTTGATGACGATACTCTCGTTCTTCTTGCGGGATAAAACCAACATCGCCAGTTCCTTCGCTTCTTGACGGGACCTTCCTTAGGGGAGTGTCCTCCTTGGACCTTTTAGGGGCGAACAAATGGTCTACTCCTCGTTACCGACGCGGATCGAAGCCAACGCCCGAGCGTAAGTGGCTGTGCGCGCAGTAACTTTCCTCACTTCACTTTAGGCGGCCTGCGTTGAGAGTCAAGCTTGGCATGCCCGGCGGAAGCCGATTTTTTTCCCTGGCGGGGCACTTCTTGGCACAAGATTCGTATGTAGCGGGCGGGGCTGGACTGTTCAACCGCCGAGTAAACGCAGAAGTTTAGTCGTAACTATCTATATCACTGGCACTTATGGCTTATAGTCTGGCTCGCGGGCTGGATCGGGCCGCGGGCTGTGGCCGTTTGTGGCCCATCCGGGCGAGTCGGCTCCTAAAGTGCGTCTTTTGACGCCTGCCCCTCCCTTTCGGTCTGGACGTTACCCCCAAAATGGGAAAACGCTAGCATCGACCCGTGTGCCGTGCCTGCGGGCGAGCGACTGCTGCCGACTGGTGTAAAGGCAACTTTGTGACAGACCTGGTGCCGAGTTGCACTGCTTCTCGGTGCCGTACATCGTCGCCTCTAAGAAGTGGCACAGGAAGCGCTTGGCTTGCACTGCTTCTCGGAGCCGACACGTCGGCTCCTTCAAGCAGTGGCACGAGAACGCAGTGGCATGGGGAAGGAGCGGCACGGGAAGCAGAGGCAGGGGGAAAGCGCATTCGACTTCACTGCTTGCGAGCGCGGGTTGGCTGCCTATAATTCAGCAGGCGGCGTGCCGAAGGCAAGGGTTTTGTTTGGCGGAAAGTCGCTCGCGGGCGTTGGAGTACGCGCAGTTCTCGGCTGAATTGGTGAGCAAATGTTACAGTGGCTTCGTGACGTCTGGGATGCCGTCCGGACCGTCATCCAGGGGATGTGGGTGACATTGCGCTACTGGTGGAAGACCTACGACCCGCAGCGCAAGACGTTCACCGAGCACTTCGAGTATCCCGAGCTGCCGGTGCCGGTCGCGCCCCGTTATCGGGGATTCCACCGCTACGACCTGACCACCTGCATCGCTTGCGACCAATGTGCCAAGGCCTGCCCGGTCGATTGCATTTATATCGGCAAGGAGCGGGTCACGCAGGGAAAGGGCTTCAAGGTAACCGGGTTTACGATCGATTACACCAAGTGCATGTTTTGCGCCTTGTGCGTCGACCCATGTCCGGTCGAGTGTATTTTTATGGGGGCCACGCACGATCTGAGCTGCTACAGCCGGGACGGCTGCATTGTCGATTTTTCGCGAATGCCCGTGGATGTCGCCTGGGGACGTGCCACGCTGAACCCCACCGCGGTGGCCGCCTCGAAGGTAATTACCGAGCCGGTTCACGGCGGCCCTAACCAAAACGGCAGTTAACCCGTATACTGGGTTATCGAGTAACCAAGAGGTGCACCTCCATGTCGGGCCAAGCCATAGGCGACGCGAAGATTTTCACCGTCGAGCAGGCCAACGCCGTCCTGCCGCTGGTCCGTGCCATTGCCACCGATTTGGCCGAGCTTTCCAGGGACGTGATCGAGCGTCGCGAGCGGCTGGCCATGCTGTTGGCGGGGCGGCAGCGCGGTTCGCGCGACTTGTATGGCGAAGAGCTGGCCCAGATCGAGGAAGAGCTGGAAAAGGACAGCCAGCGACTGCAGGAGTACGTTGAAGAGTTGCGTGAGCTGGGGGTGGAACCCAAGAATGGGCCGGAGGGCCTGATCGATTTTCCCGCGGTGATCGAGGGCCGCCTGGTTTACCTCTGCTGGAAACTCGGCGAGCCCGAGGTGCAGCACTGGCACGAGCTGGACGCTGGCTTTCCCGGCCGGCGCCCGTTGACCAATTGCGGCAGCGTGGCCGTTGGCAGCGTGGCCGAAAGCGACGCCGGCTCGCCCGTCGACGAGGGCGACTCGATCGACTCCTGATGGACCGCCCAGCGGCGACCCGATTGCCACTCCGGGCGAGCCGCACGGCTTGCAAAGGGAGCGAGTTGGCCTACAATCGCTTTTTTCGCCGCTAGTTGCCGCCGATTCATCGGCCTTGCCCGGGGTTTGGCCTGTTCGATGTCGCCAACCTTCATTGCCGCTTACCTGGCTCTGTTCACCGCGATCGGATTCGGGTTTCTGTTCCTGAATTTGCTGGTGGGGAAGTTTCTGAGGCCCAAAGCGCCCAACCAGGAGAAGCTGTCGGTATACGAGTGTGGGGAACCGACGATCGGTTCGAGCTTCGTCCAGTTCGACCTGCGGTTCTACGTGGTGGCGCTGTTGTTCATCATCTTCGACGTGGAGATCGCCTTTTTCTTTCCCTGGGCCACGGTGTACGGCAAGGCCACGCACCTGATGGACCCGGCGCTGGCCAAGGTGGAATCGGTCGAAGTGGACGGCGTTGCTGGTCCGCCGACGCTGCTGGCGGCGCCGCGCGCAATCTACAGTGAGCTCGGCGTCCCGCCGGCCGCCATGCCGCAGCCGGCCGCCGACGCCACCGCGGCCGAGGCGGCGGGCGAGATCGAGCGTTCGGCCGGGGTGCTGGCGCTGGCGGCGATTCTCGACATCCTGGTGTTCTTTGGCGTGCTGATGGTTGGTTTCGCATATGTGTGGCGTCGCGGCGACCTGGACTGGGTGCGAGCGGTCGGCCACGAGCGGGCCGTGCCCCGGCCGGCTCCCACGGGCGGACCTGTCGAAGAGCGCGAACCGGCCTTGGCGGGGTCGTAGGGGCACGTTGAGCATGAGCGGCCAGGCCTTTCTCGATCGTCTCAAGAAGCGATTCGGCGCTGCGATTGCCGGCGCGAATCTGGAAGCGATCGATCCCTGGATCGAGGTGACAGCCGAGGGACTGGTCGAGCTGTGCCGTTATTTGCGCGACGAGCCGGACCTGCGGTTCAACATGCTCAACTGCATCAGCGGCGTCGACTACTTCGAGGCCGATCCGAAGAAGGCGGCCAAGACCGGCTGGGAGCCGCACGTGGAGGTGGTCTACCATCTCTGGAGCCTGCCCAACAAGGCCAGCCTGGTCTTGAAGGTCGTCCTGCCGCGCTGGCGCGACGGGGTCGAAGGCAACTTGCCGCGCGTGCCGACGGTCAGCGGGGTCTGGAGCACGGCCGACTGGCACGAGCGCGAAGTATACGACCTGTGCGGCGTGGAGTTCACGGGGCACCCCAACCTGCGGCGGATCCTCTGCCCCGAGGACTGGGTCGGGCACCCGCTGCGGAGAGACTATGAAATGCCGCTGGAGTACCACGGCATCCGAGCCAGGTAACGATATGGCCACGCATCTCGACGATCCACGCATCATCGAATTCGACGTCCGCACGGACGAAATGCTCGTCAACATGGGCCCGCAGCATCCCAGCACGCACGGGGTGCTGCGGCTGGTGCTGCGGACCGATGGCGAGGTGGTCTCGGAGGTGACGCCGCACATCGGCTACCTGCACCGCTGCGCGGAAAAGATCGGCGAGAACCTCACGCCCAAGCAGTGGATTCCCTACACCGACCGGATGGACTACCTGGCCGGCATGAACATGAATC
>JBBDNX010000720.1:0-11036 GCA_040877345.1 Pirellulales bacterium | reverse complement strand
CAAGCGGCCGGTGCCGTTTCAGTAGGCAGAAGCATGAATGGGAACTCGCAAGCGTTCCTCCCCCGCCTTTGACTTCTGCCTTCTGCCTTCTGCCTTTCTTCCCGTTGCCCTTTCTAAACAACCGCGATTGCGATGCTGCCGGATTGCAACGCGGCGGCCCGCGGCCGGTAATGCGAACGCCGGCCGCAACCAGGTCCTGATCCCTTCTTCAACCTCACGAGCCGCAGGCAGTTAGAGCCGCGGGCCAACGCCCGGCGCGCTGCCCGGTCGTCTGGCGCACGCCCGTATTCTCCTCGCGGCGCGCCCCTTGCATCGCTCCCCACCGCGGTCGGGTCCTTGGAAAAAGGGGACCGGGAGTCTTTTTTGATCGGCTCGAACGGGGCGCCGAAGCGGTGAACCGGCAACCAAGCCACGGGCGGCAAGCCAGTAAAAGACTCCCGACCCCCTTTCCCAGCAAATGGAGACAGCCGGTGCGCGGCGCGGTTTGGCTATTGCTCTTCGTCTCGGCCTGCGGATGGCTGGCGTGCGAAGTACCGATTGCCTCCCAGGCGGGGCAGCAATTCGAAAACCCCTGGCGACGCACGCCGCACGGCTGGCAGAAAGTCTCGTACTGGCAGCCGCCGCCCCCGTACCGCCCGGCCTTGCACCCCGCCGTCGTCGCCACCCTTGAGATCCTCCTGTCACTGATCGCACTGGTGGCCTTTGCTCCCCAGGCAGGTCCGGCGGCATCTCCCACGCAGCCTGCCCCGAGAACTACCGACCGGCGGGATGGAGTCTTTTTCGATCGGCTCCATCGAGGCGTGAGAACGATGAAGCGCCGCCGAGGAGAAAAGCGGCGCAAGCGGTTGGGCGAAGCATTGACAGCCAGCAACGAGCTGTAACTTCCAAGGCTCTCCAGCGGCTCAACGCGTGATCCGCGCCCAGCCCATCTAAGTCCCGATTGCAGAGCCTGTTAAGACCGAAAAGGAAGCGGTCCTTTGGCGCTTTCGGCGGAGGCACCGCTTCGAAAACCGCCAGTTTTTTCCGGCTCGATGTACGGAAACAGGCTCCAGCAGACACTAATAAGGTGGACAAAAGGGGAGCCCGAGCCTGGGCCCAAGCCACAGTTTCTCTGAAATAATCGAGGGATTTGCCATCATGCGACTCACGTTGCGCACCATGCTCGCCTATCTCGACGACATCCTCGAGCCGGCCGATGCCCAGGACGTGGGCAAGAAAATCGAGGAAAGCGAGTTCGCTACCAGCCTGCTGCACCGCACCCGTGACGTCACCCGACGCCTGCGGCTGGCGGCCCCCAAGCTCGAAGGCCGCGGCATGGGGCTCGACCCCAACACCGTGGCGGAATACCTCGACAACACGCTCCCCGCCGAACGGGTGCCCGATTTCGAAAAAGTCTGCCTCGAATCCGACGTGCACCTGGCCGAAGTGGCCTCCGCCCACCAAATCCTGGCCCTGGTGCTGGGAGAGCCAGCCGAAGTCGACTCGCACAGCCGGCAGCGGATGTACGGCCTTGTGGCGGCGGCGGCGGATAAAGCCTCGGCCGTTGCGGCCGCTCATGCTCGAACGGCAACCAACGGTTCAGCGGCCGAAGCGGCCAATCGGCGGCGCGCCCAACCGGAAGTGCCCGATTACCTGCGCGAATCAAGCGGGCGGGGCCGCAGGATGATGGCGGCGGCCATCGTTGTGGCTGTGCTGGGCGTGGGGCTGATGGCGATCTTCAGTTCGCCCGCCTTGCGAGAACGGCTATCGGGCAAGGCGATCGCGCGGAAAGATGCGTCCACCGGCGATACGCAGCCGGCCGGGCGGCGTAAGAGCCGGCCTGCCACGAAAGCGGCCGCCACGGGTGCCTTGAGCGTTCCGCCCGACCGGACGAGCCCTGCCGACCCGCATCGACCCGAGGATGACCCCGCCGGTCGAGCACCGCTGCCCGACGATCTCGACCCGGCGGAACAGGCCGGCGACGAGGTTGCCGATGTTCCAACGATTTCCGATCAAACTCTGGACACCAGCGCGACCGGGACCGGCCTGGACACCGGGTCGCGATCGGGCACGCAACCGGGGGAGTTGGAGTCGCCAGACCCCGATCAGCCGGCCCCGAGCGACTCGGACCTCGAAGAGCCTCCCGTCCCGGTGCTCAGTGACGAACCGCTCGACGCACCGCCGGGGGACGAGGCGGTGAGGCCGGGCGAGGCTTCGGCCGCGCCCGCGGCGGGGATCGGCCGGTTGATCTCGGAGCAGGAGGTGCTTTTGCGGCTGAACGCCAAGGACAACACCTGGAAGCGTCTGCCCATCCGAGAAACCGTGTACGATGGAGATCGACTGTTGGCATTGCCGACATTCCGCCCCAACGTGGCGTTGGCGGTGGGGATCACGATGCAACTGATCGACAACGCCTCCGTCGAGCTGCACGCGCCTGACGGACAAGGCATACCCGGCATCACAGTTTTGCAAGGTCGCGTCGTACTATTCAGCGTGGCCCGACCCGACGCGCGGATACGGCTCAAACTGGGAGACCACCAGGGGGTTATCACGTTCGGCCAGGACGATGCCACGATTGCGGTCGAAGTGCTGCGGCACCTGATCGATGGGGCCGACCCGGAAGCATCCCCTCCGGCAGCGTCGCTGGAATTGTACGTGACGCGCGGGCAGATTCTCTGGCTGTCGCCGGGAGGGTCGTCGCAAGTCATCGATGCTCCGGCGATCCGCCCACTGATTGGTGCTCCGGGAGCCGCCGTCGCGGCCGCGCCGCCCGATGACGCCGAGGCGGTCGAGATGCCATCCTGGATCACTTCGCCGGGCCTGGACTTGATCGCGCAGGGGGCATCCGTCTCGCTCCAGCAGATCAGTCCCGAACGGGCCACCAGCCTGACGCTCAAGGAACTGGCCGCCCACCGCCGCGTGGAAGTACGCAAATTGGCCGTGCTCTGCCTGGCCGCCATCAACGAATTCGAGCCGGTGCTGCCGTTGCTGGGCGATGACAAACAGAAGAGTTTCTGGCCCGAGCTGACTGCCAGCGTCCGCGAGGCGATGGCCCGAGGGCCGGAGGAGGCGGCCCTGGTGCGGCAGGCGCTCGAACAGCAGCGGGGCGCTCAGGCAGCGGTGCTCTACCGGATGCTCTGGGGCTACACGCCCGAGCAACTGGCCAGCGGCGAAGGGCGGCAGCTTGTCAGGTACCTCGAACACCCCGACCTCGACATCCGCGTGCTGAGTTTCTGGAACTTGCAGCGTGCCACCGGAATGAGCCTGGGGTACCGGCCGGAGCAGCCCCCCCAGTTCCGGCAGAGTCCTGTCAAGACCTGGCAGCAAAGACTGGCTGCGGGCTTGTTTGCCCCCAGATAACAAAAGGCAGAAGGACGAAGGCAGAAGGCAGAGTAAGAGACGCGCAAGCGTCCGCTTCCATCCCCTCGTTAGCCCAGATGGTGTCTGGGGCATCCTGGCGCGCCGGGACTTTGCCTCCAAGCCACCCGCCGCATTTGTATTCTGCCTTCTGCCTTCTGCCTTCTGCCTTCTGCCTTCTGCCTTCCCCCTACCCTCCCCTTTTTAAGCATGGAGAAACAAGGTAAGCTGGGAGGGATGGCAGCCGGGCGGCGCGGCGAATCGCGTTTGCGTTTGTCGGCCCGGTTGCGGGCCGCTAGAATACCCCGCTTCACTACCGTGCTCGCCGTGTTGGGCGAGCAAGGGCCAACACGAAGCCCCGGTTGGGTTTAGAAGGATTCGACGCGGTGCAGATCAATATTTCAACTCGGCACGGCCACATCAGCGAGGCCACCCGATCGAAGATCACCGCCAAGTTGGAACGACTGCCGCGACTTTTCGAGCGGCTCACGGCCATCGAGGTGACGGTGGATCTGGAGCACAAGGACGCCCCCACGGTCGATTTGCGGGTATCGGCGGAACACAAGCACGATTTTTTGGCCACCGAGCGGGCCGGCGATTTGATGACCTCGATCGACGGCACGATTCACAAGGTGGAACAGCAACTGCGGAAGTACAAGCAAAAGGTCCAGGATCATCATAAGAGCCCCGGTCTGCGGCAGCAGAATGTGCCAGGCGAGCAGGAGGCGGCGGGCGAATAAGGTCGGGCGGCGGGCGCGGAAGCAAGAGAAAGGAGAAGGTCCATGAAGTTTGTCGACTTCGTGAGCCGTGAAGCGATCCGAGCGGATTTGACGGCGGAAGATAAGGAGAGCGTGATTCGAGAGATGGTTCAGGCGCTGCTCGACGCGGGCAAGCTGGCTGGTGGGGAATTCGAGAGCATCATCAAGGCGATTCTGAAGCGTGAAGAGTTGGGCAGCACGGGTATCGGCCGCGGCGTGGCCGTGCCACACACCAAGCACCCCAGCGTGGAGCGATTGGTCGGCACCGTGGCCGTGAGCACCGAAGGGGTCGACTTCAACAGCCTGGACGGCGAGAAGGTGAACCTCTTCTTTCTATTGATCTCGCCTCCGGACCGTCCGGGAGACCACTTGCGGGCCTTGGAAAACGTGTCGCGGCAACTCCGCGACGAGACGTTTTGCAAGTTCCTCAAACAGGCCAAAAACCCCGAAGAGATCGTGCAACTGCTGGACGAGGCCGACAATAACCAATTTGTTTCCTAAGGCGCCAAATTGACCGCTGACTGCCGTCGAATGGACGAAACCGGGGCGAGTCGAGCCGAGGCGGGCCGAAATTCAGGCGGATGGTGCGTGGCGGGCTCCATGGCAAGGTATGAACGAAGCGAGAGCCAGCAGGACCGTGGTCGTGACCAATCCGCAAGGATTGCACGCGCGGCCCGCGGATCTGCTCGCCAAGCTGGCCACGCGGTTCGAGTCCAAAATCGAAATCATTAAAGACTACGAGCGCGTCGACGCCAAGAGCATCCTGGCCCTGATGACGCTGGCGGCGACGGCGGGAACCCGCCTGTCGATCGAGGCGGTCGGGCCGGACGCCCAGCAATCAGTCGACGCGCTGGCCGAGTTGCTCGAGCGCAACTTCGGCGAAGACGAGAACATGAACCAGGATTAGATGCAGAAACTGCAGGGAATCGCCGTTTCGCCCGGCGTGGCCATCGGCGAGGCGCTGGTCATGGACCACGAGGGGTTTCGCATCCCTCGCCGGTTTCTGGCCCGCGACGCCGTCGAAGACGAACTGGAGCGGCTGGACCGCGCCATCGCCGCCGCTTCCGCGGAAGTCGAGCGCAACCGCGACTTCATCTCCGCCGAGCTAGGCAACCAATACGGCGCCATCTTCGAAGCCCATCTGCAAATGCTCCGCGACCCCCGCCTCCGCGGCGAGCTGGAGCAGATGATCCGCGAGCGCCACTACTCCCCCGAGTACGCCGTCTGCCGCACCCTGCGCCGCTACGCCAAGGTGTTTCAAACGCTCGACTCCAGCTACCTCGCCGAACGCGCCAACGACATCTTCGACATCGAAAAAAGGCTGCTCCGCAACCTGCTGGGACGCCGCCGCGAAGAAATCTCGCACCTCACCTCGCCCGTGCTGGTCCTGGCACATAACCTCACCCCCAGCGAAACCGCCAACCTCGACCGCCGCTTCGTCCGCGGCTTTGTCACCGAGATCGGAGGCGCCGGCAGCCATACCGCCATCGTCGCCGAGGGAATGGAGATTCCCGCCGTGGTCGGCACCGGCCCCTTCCTCACCGACGTCTCGGGCGGCGAACTGGTCATCATCGACGGCGACCAGGGCCTGGTGGTCCTCAACCCCGACGAGGAAACGATCGCCCGATACCGGCACGAGATCGAGCAGCACCGCTCCATGGCCGCCCGGCTGGAAACATTGCGCGACCTGCCGGCCGAGACCGCCGATGGAGTGCGGATCTACTTGTACGGCAACATCGAGTTTCCGCAGGAGGTGCAGCACTGCCTGGAGCGGGGCAGCGACGGGATCGGCTTGTACCGCACCGAATTCCTGTACCTGGGAGCCGAGACCGAACCGGACGAGGACGACCAGTACCGGGCCTACGCCGAGGTGGTGCAGGCGATGCAGGGCCGCCCTGTCGTCATTCGCACGCTCGACCTGGGGGCCGACAAGATGGCCACCGTGCCGGCGCCGGAGGCCGAACGCAACCCGTTCCTGGGGCTGCGCAGCATCCGCCTGTCGCTGCGCAACCTGTCGCTGTTCCGCACGCAATTGCGGGCCATCCTCCGCGCCAGCGCCCTGGGCGACGCGCGGGTCATGTTCCCGCTGATCTCCACCATGCTCGAGCTCCGCCAGGCCAAAATGGTCCTGGCCGACGTATGTGAAGACCTCGAAGAGCGCGGCCAGCCCTTCAACCGCAAGTTGATGGTCGGCATGATGGTCGAGGTGCCCTCGGCCGTGATCATGATCGAGCACTTCCTGGACGAGGTCGATTTCCTCTCCATCGGCACCAACGACCTGATCCAGTACACGCTGGCCGTCGACCGCAGCAACAAGGACGTGTCGAGCTTGTACACCGCCAGCGACCCGGCCGTGCTGAAGCTGATCGATATGGCCTTGCAGGCGGCCGGGCGGCGGAACATCCCCATCAACTTGTGCGGACAGATGAGCGGCAGCTCCACCTATACCATGTTGTTGCTGGGAATGGGACTGCGGCAGATGAGCGTCGCTCCCGCTGCCATTCCCGAAATCAAAAAAATCTGTCGCAGCGTGACGATCGAGCAATGCCGGGCCGTATCGGCCCGGGCCCTGGCGATGGAAAACGCCCGCGACATCAAAAGCTACCTGAAGGAGGAACTAAAAAAGGTCCTGCCCGAATTGGCAGGCTGAAGCTTTTGGAAAGTCCCAGCCCGCCGCGATTCGAGTGCGGCGGCTGGTGTGAATCCTACCCGGCGGCGGCCCGACCCGGTCGGACCCGCTCGCCGGGCCAAACAAACTTTTTTCCTTAGCCGCGGACGCTATCGGCAGCGGACCGCGGCACAGAACCGTATGGTTCGAAACCGAGTACGCATTCGTTATCGCAAGCAGGGAGACCTGCGGCTGATCGGTCACCGCGACCTGCTGCGCGCCTGGGAAAGGGTGTTCCGCCGGGCCGGCATACGCCTCAGCATGAGCGAAGGCTTTCATCCCAAGCCCCGTATGAACTTCCCCTCGGCCTTGGCCGTGGGAGTTTCCGGCGCCGACGAGGTGCTGGAGGCCCAACTGGCCGACGCCTTGACCGCCGGCCAGGTCCAGTCGGCACTCGAGCCCCACGTGCCCCAGGGGCTCGCCGTCACGGCGGTGGAACAACTGCCGCCCGAAGCCCCGCCGGGCGAGGCCCAGCGCGTCACGTACGAGCTGGCCCTGCCCGCGCCTTGGTGCGACGGCCTGCCCCAGCGCGTGGCCGCCTTCCTGGCACGCGGCGCCCACCTGGTCGACCGCGGGCAAGGCCGAAAGCCGGTGGACCTGGGCCAGTTCGTCCAGGGGATCGAGCTGGTCGACGGCCTGTTGCGAATGCACATCCGCGTGACGCGCCAGGGAACGGCCCGGCCGCGCGAGCTGCTCGCAGCACTCGGGCTGGAGGACTTGGAGCAACAAGGCTTGTTTCTCACACGCACCGCCGTGGAGCTGAAACCATGACCGCCGTTGCACTGGTCTTCGCAGCCCGGCAGCGAGCCGCCCTTCGAGGGCGTACTCATTTGCCTTGCCGAACAAGAAAGCGAGATCATGAAGCAAGAGATGTTGATCAATGTGTCGCAGCCCGAGGAATGCCGGATCGCGATCGTCGAGGACGGCGTGCTCGAGGAACTGTACATCGAACGCAGCAGCCAGGATAACTACGTCGGCAATATCTATAAGGGACGGGTCGTCAACCTGGAGCCGAGCATCCAGGCGGCGTTTGTCGACTTCGGCGTGGGCCGCAACGGCTTTCTGCACATCAGCGACGTCGAGCCCCAGGATTTCCGCCAGGGGGGCTACGACCCCGGTAAGCCCATCGAGGCAGGCGGTTCGCCGCGCGGGGCACGCGATTTCGACTTCGGCGACGCGCCGGAGGCGGGCGAGCCGCGCGACGAGCCCGACGCCACCGGCACGGCGGTCCGCCGCAAGGGACGCCGCGGCTTCCGTCCCGGCGCCCGGCCCCGCATCAAGCCGCCCATCCAGGACATCCTCCGCCGGGGCGACGAAGTTCTCGTCCAGGTGATCAAGGAGGGGATGGGCACCAAGGGACCCACGCTATCCACGTACATCAGCATTCCCGGCCGCTACCTGGTGCTGATGCCCGCCCTGGGCCGGGTGGGCGTCTCGCGGAAGATCGAAGACGACGAAGTCCGCCGCAAGCTGCGCGACGTGATGCTGGAGCTCTCGCCGCCCAAGGGGCTGGGGTTCATCGTCCGCACCGCCGGCATCGACCGCACCAAGAAGGAGCTCTCTCGCGACCTGGCCTACCTGCTGCGGCTGTGGAAGGTGATCGTGCGGCGCATCAAGAAATATCCGGCGCCCATCGACATCTACGAAGAAAGCGACATGATCATCCGCACGATCCGCGACATCTTCACCGGCGACGTCGACTCGATCTACATCGACGAGCCGCTGGCCTACGAGCGGGCCAAGGAGTTCTTGCAGATCGTGATGCCGCGGTACGTCCACCGCCTGCAGCTCTACGAGGGAAAGGAGCCGCTGTTCCACAAGTACCGCCTCGACGAGGAGATCAGCCGCATCCATCAGCGCGAGGTGCCCTTGCCCCAAGGCGGCGGAATCGTGATCGACCAGACCGAGGCCCTGGTGGCCATCGACGTCAACAGCGGCAACTTCCGCGCGGACGATTCGGCCGAGGAGACCGCCTACCAGATGAACCTGCTGGCCGCCAACGAGATCGCCCGGCAGTTGCGGCTGCGCGACCTGGGCGGCGTGATCGTCAACGACTTTATCGACATGCGCAAGGAGAAGCACCGCCGCGGGGTCGAGCGGGCCCTGCGCGACGCGGTCAAGCGCGACCGCGCCCGGACCAAGATTCTGCGGACCAGCCCCTTCGGCCTGGTGGAGATGACGCGGCAGCGGATTCGTCCCAGTCTCAAGCGCAGCGTGTTCAAGGACTGCCCCGGCTGCGGCGGCACCGGCGTGGTGAAAACGGCCGAGAGCATGGCCATCGAGGCGGTGCGGCTTCTGATCCTGGCCAGCCAGCGCGACGACCTGGCACGGGTCACGATCACCGTGGCCGACGAGGTGGCCACCTATCTCAACAACAAGAAGCGCCGCGAGCTCTCCAAGCTCGAGGACGACTCGGGCATCGTCGTGCAGGTTTTCGGCCGCGAGGGCGCCTCCCCCGAGCATCTCATAATCGAGTGCCACGACGCCAACGGCCGCGAGTTGAAGTTCCCCCTGGGCTGAGCGGGGCCAGAGGTCAGAGGTTCAGGGGTCAGAGGTTAGGGGTCAGAAGTCAGAAGTCGGAAAACAGCGCTGGCAAGCGGCCGGGCGGTGGGGGCGGAAAAGCCCGCCCCGACGCATCGCCCGGCAGCGGTCGCCGGCTCCTAGTGAACCTTGATCATGATGTGGCCAGATTCCACGGTCTCGGCGTCGCCGACGGCGACGCAGTCGCTGTAGAAGAACCTCCCCACCCCTGGTCCCCCCTGCCACAGCGTGACCTCGAACGGGCAGTCCTCGAACGGTCCGAAGACCTCGGGGATCAGGACGATTCCGTGCCCCACCCCGGACAAGGTCACGCTGCCGTCCGCGTTCAACGTTCCATCCGTGACGTGGCCGCTGATGGCGACGATGCCCACGATCATGCACATGAAGTGCCCCTCGACGCTGCCGTCGTCGTGGATGACGGCGCCCACGGAAAACTGCGACTCCAGCCCCTCAACGAAGTCGAAGCTGGCCGTTCCTCCCCCGCTGACGGTCACCTGCGGTCCGGCCGCCTGCGCCGTGGCGGGGAGGCCGGCCAACGCAAACACTGCCGCCAACGCGGCAAAACTGGGAATCCTCGCTGGTCGTAGCATGACGTTCTCTCCTAGGCAGGTCTGCTGTAGGATGGAAGAGACATTCGCCGGCGTGCAGACTGATCGCCGGGGATATGCCCGGCCGGTGAGGATCTGGCTTCTCGGCTGGCCTCACCGGCCGTTTTACGTTCTCTTGTTGGCTCGACGGACCACGTTCGAAGGGCGGTTATTCCAGGGGCGTTAGAAAAAGCTCGAACACGTAACTCGCCAACTCGCGGCCGCTGTCGAGCGCTTCCTGGTTGTCGTACTGCCAATGGATGCCGCCGTAGATGCGGCTCTGGCCGGCTTCCTCCGCGGCGGCCGACAGGCTGGGCCAGCTCCGCACCACCGGATCGCCGCTGCCGTCGAATAATTGGTCCGGCCAGACGTGGGGGTCCGGCGCGGGAGACGAGAACGGAATCTCATCATCGCCGAAAAACCGTGCCAGAATCTCCGCCGATCCGCCGCTGAACGTGCTGTGCCCCGACGTGTAAGAGGGGAACGGCGGCGTCGGGATCAGCGGAAACCAGAGGGAGTCGGGCTCGGTGGCGTCGTTGCCGTCCTCATCGGCCCGCGTGATGCCCGTGTAGGGCCGGAAGTGGTCGTAGTGGTACTTGCTGTCCCAGGAGACAATGGCCGCGTCGGCCTGCGTGATGCTCAACAGCGCGAACAGCCTCGCGTTCTCCGCCAGCGTGGTGCCGAACGTCTCGGCAAACTGCCCGGCGATGATCTGCCAGTGACCGGGAGGCGTTGCCGAGCCGGGGCCGTCCTCCCAGAAGAAGGCAATTTGCGTTTCATCGGCGGTGCGCATGGGGCTATCAATGGCCCCCAATTCCTTGACTTCCTGGAAGGCGATCGCGTACTCGATGCTCGTCAACTCCGGCGGCGGGCCGACGCGGAACTGGTCCCCGCTGACCATGGCGAACGGCGTGACGAACGGCCACTGAGGGAACAGCGCGTCGGCGAATCTCGGCGGCGTCGGCTCCCAGCGGCCGAACTCGCCCGACGGCTCATAATCGACGACGCTGTCCGACCCGTCGTCGCGCCGCAGCTTCAGGATGCGGTCTCCGACAAACCGCCCCCAAGCCACTCCTTTGTTCCTCGCCGGACTGGCGGGAATCTCGGCAAGTGACTCGGCCAGCTCCGCATCGTAGACGCCGCGCC
>JBBDNX010000719.1:0-11151 GCA_040877345.1 Pirellulales bacterium | reverse complement strand
CCAGGTTCACCGGCCAGAGCTGCTCGTCCCAGTTGGGATGCTGGCCGGGCGGGCGTGCCGGCTCGAATTTGCGGACCGTCTGCTTGCCGGGCTTTGGAAGCGGGGACATGCGTCACATACTTCGCTGTTGCGGCAACTCGGCCGTGGTCAGCCGATAATCGCGGATATTCGCCCTGTTGCACAGGTTCATCACCAGCACCACCGACTCCAACGCGCACCGCTTGTCGCCCCTGATGATCACGGTCTGCCGCCCGGGGTTGTCGGCCGCCGCCTGCAGCAACGTCCCCAGCAGCGCCGCCTCGTTGAGCTGTTCGCCGTTGACCACGTATCGTCCATGCTGGTCCACGTTGACGAACAATTCCCTGGGCCGCGACGTGAGGGGCCGGGCTTCGCTGGCCTGCGGCAACACCACGTCCAGCTCGCGCTCCTGCTCCTCGAAGCGGGTGGCCACGAGAAAGAAGATCAACAGCAAAAACACGATGTCGATCATCGGCGTCAGGTTCAGCTTCCCCAGCGCGGGCGATTTGCGGATCTTGACCGACATGTCAGTTCACGCCCTCGGCGCTCCGCACCCGGCTCGGACTGGTTTCTTCCGCTTTTTCCGCCGGCGGCTGGACGCTTTCCAGCTCCGCCTGGCTGACGCCCGCGGGACCATGCCGGTGCACACGCAGCTTCCCCTCGAATCGCTCGAGCTGGGGCAGCAGGCCGACCAGGAACTCGTCCACGTCGCGGAACAGCGATTGAATTCGCCCCTCGAAATAATGCGCCAGCACCGCCGCCGGAATGGCCACCGAGAGCCCAGCAAACGTCGTCACCAGCGCCACGTAAATGCCGTTCGCCAGGTTCTCCGCCTTGTTCACGTTGGTCGGCATGTTGGCCGTCACGTAAAACGCCTGGATCATCCCCTGCACTGTCCCCAGCAACCCCAGTAGCGGCGTCACGGTAATCGCCAGCTCGATCGGACGCACGTTCTTGTAGAGCCGGGCCGCTTCGCGCTCGCTGGCCTCGACCATCGTGTGCTCCACCTCGGAGTGCGGCCGGCCTACCTTCAACAGCACCGATCGAAACACGTTGGCCGCGGCCGAAGGGTGTTGCTGGCAAAGCCGGTATGCCTGCCGCGGGTCGAGACCCCCCTGACGACTGGATAGCTCCCCCAGTCCCTTGACCAATGCCGGCGGTATGGTCTTTCTGCGCCGCAGGCCGACCCACCGCTCGAAGGCAAACAGCACCACCACGATCGACATCAGGAGGATGGGCACCATCAACGGCCCGCCCGCCACCGCCAGCTCGAGCAGGTTCATCGAGGGCACTTTCGCGAGCGAAGGCGCCACGGGGACGGCCTCGGCCGGCGGCTCCGCGGCCAGCGCCTGCTCGGCCAGCCGCCCCGCCTCGTCCATGCCCTCGGCATCGCCGGCGGCTTCCGCCCCGGTCCGGCCGGCAGCGCCCGCGGCGCCTTCGCCGGCGGGCGGTTCCTGGGCGATGGCCGGCGCCGTCAAGGCGAGCGCCAGCAATACGGCGGCCCACACCGGCACGGCACGTGACACGCGACTCCACAGATTGATCCGCCGGGATGGCGCGCCCAACATGGTGTACCTCAATTAGCCTTTCAGGGCCGCCAGCCGCTCTTTGGCCAGGGCCGCCTTGTCGCTGTCGGGGAACTTGTCCACCACTTCCTGGTAACTCTTCTGGGCCTGGTCGTTCTTGCGCAGCACCTCGAAGCAGCGCCCCGCCTCGTAGTGCGCGTTGGCCTGCCACTTCGGGTAGCTGTAACCATAGGCCACCTTGAAGAAGTTGCGGACCGCCTCGGCGTGATTCTTGTTCTCGAAGTGGATCTCGCCGACCATGAACCGGGCGCGGGCGGCTACCTCGCGGTCGGTTTTGGCCGTGGCCGCCTCGAACGCCTGCAGCGCCTCGTCGAGCCGGTCCAGGTTCTTCAGCGCCCAACCCTGCTCGTAGAGGATCTCCGGAATGTACTCGGAGTCGCGCTGTTCGGCGGCCGCCCGCTTGAGCAGCTCCAGGCTCTTCTCCCACTGCTTCAGTTGTCCGGCCGCCTGGCCGGCGTGCAACAGCGCCAGCACCGAAAAATCCTTGCTGGCGCCGCTGCCCACCTGCCCGTAGGCAGCCGATGCCTCGGCGAACTTGCCCTGCTTGAACAGCGACTCCGCCTCCATGAACGCCCCGTCGGCCGCCAGCCCACCTTGCGGCCAGGTGGCCCGCTGATAGGCAAACGCCTGTTGCGCCTTGTCGAACTGGTCCTGCTTGAAGAACGACCAGCCCAGCTTGTGGGCCGCTTTCTCCGCCAGCTCCGACTTGCCGGCCGCTTGCATGGCCGCGTAATACGCCGAGGCCGCCTGCTTGAAGTCGCCCTCCTCGTAGCGGGCCTCCGCCACGTGATAGCGGGCTTCGGCCGCCAGCGGACTGTCGCCGTGCTCGGCCGCCAGCCGGGTAAAGGCCTCGGCGGCCGCTTCGGAATCGTTCAGCGACTCCAGCGCCCAGCCCAACTCGTAGAGAACTTTGTCGGCCCCGGAATACCGGGGATCGTCGTCCAGCAGCCGCCGCAACGTGGCCACCGCTTCATTGGGCTTTTCGATCCCGACCTGGCACAAAGCCAGCACGTAGCGCGCGTCGGACTTCTCGGCCGCGCCCGGATGATCCCTCAAAAACGTCTGCAAGTCGTCGATCGCCGCCGCGTACCGCTTGAGCTGCTGGCGAGCCAGGCCCCGCGCGTAACGCGTCCGCCCCGCCAGCTCTGCCGGCGGCTGCCCGGCCAGCAAAATGTCGAAAGTATCCTCCGCGGCCTCGTAATCGTGCTGGCTGTTCTGCGTCCAGCCCAGCGCGTAGACGGCCTGCAATGCCAGCGGGCTGTCGCCGAAGTCGTCGATCACCCGGCGATACTCGGCGGCCGCGGCCGTGTAGTCTCCGGCGGCATACGCGTATTCACCCAGTCGGTAATGAGCCCGGTCGAGCACGCGGCTGTTCGGAAAGCGGGCGATCAACTGTTCGAGCAGCGCCCGCGCCTGGCTCAAGTCGTTCAACTGCCTCCTGGCATACGCCAGGCCCAACAGCGCCTCGTCGGCCTGACGCCAGTTGGGATCGACCTTCAACGACTGGTCAAGCGACCGCGCAGCCTCCTCGAACCGCCCCAGTTCATTCTGGCTGCTGCCGATCACGTAATGCGCTTCGGCGGCCAGCTCGGTGGAGCTCAGCGCCGGCAGCGCCGCGGCCAGGGCCTCGATGGCCTGGCCATGCTGCTTGTCTAAGTACAACGCCAGCCCGCGGCGCACCTGCCAGGTAGGCGTCTCCGCGTGCTTGGGGAACTTGTCCAACAAGTGCTTGTAGAGCCGCCCCGATTCCGGGTATTTGCCCAATTGCAGATAACTCTCGGCGGCCACGTACGTCACGTCCGCGGTCAGCTCGTGATCGGCAAAACGCCTCATGAATTTCACGGCGTGCACCAGGGCCGCCTCGTGCTGCCCCGCCCCCAACGCCGCGAACGACGCCATGTACAAGGCCTGGGGAGCCAGCGCGTCGTCGGGATGCCTGTCGGCCAGTGCGGCGTAGAGCGCCGCCGATTCCGGCCGCCGCTGCGGTATCTCGTACAAGGCGTCGGCCTGGTCCATCTCCAAGCTGGCCGCCAGCGGACTGTCAGCCGCCTTGGCAACCGCGGCCGTGGCGATCCGCAACGCTTCGTCCGGCTGGCCTTCCTTCAGATGGCTGCGCGCCAGCCAATGAGCGGCCTCCAGCGCTTCCTGCCCCCCTTCGAGAACCACCTTGGTCAGGGCCTGCCGGGCTTCGGCAAAGCTGCCGGCCAGGTACAGGCACTTGCCCGCCGCAAGGCCGGCCGCTCCCGTGTGCTTCGAGCGGGCAAACTTTTGCGGCAGCGACGCATAGACCTTGGCCGCCTCGGCATACTGACGCCGCTCGTACAACGTGGCCGCCTGCCGCATCAGCGCCAGGTCGGCCAGCGCAAACCCTGGTTTGGCCGCCGCCGCGGCAAACCATTTCTCCGCCGCCTCCAACTGGCCTTGTGCGGCCAGCGTCTCGCCCCGCCGCAACCCGACTTCCGCCGCCAGCGCTTCGTCCGCGAAGCGCTTCAGATAAGCGTCGTACGTCGCTCCCGCTGCCGCGGCCTCACCCAGCTCCTCCTGGGCGACGCCCATGGCGTACAAAGCATCGTCCACCAGCGGGTCGTCGGGGTGCTTGTCGATCAACTCGCGGTATTTCGAGACCGCTTGCGGTTTTTTGCCTTGCGCGTACAGCGATTCTCCCGAGTAGAAGCGGGCCTGGGCCGCCTCCTTGCTCTCGGGATAGCGATCGAGCAAGGCGGCGAACGTCGCGAGCGCCTTGTCGTACAACGGCTTGCGGCCCGCCACGGCCAGGTTGTAGTGCGTTAATCCCAGGTGCAGGTGGGTCGACGACAAGAGGTCGGTCTCGGGATAGTCGGCGATGACTTTTTCGAAGGCCGCCAGCGCCGCTTCATAGTCCTTGTTTTTCAGGTGGCAGATGCCCAGGTAGTGCTGGGCGCGGCCCGCGCGCTCGTCGGACGCAAAGTCGGCGAGAAACGAAGCCCATTCTTCGGCGGCCAGCTCGTACTGCTCGCGGTTTTGCAGGGCGGCCGCCGCCGCATAGTGCCGCGTGGCCGCGTCGCTTGCCTGCTGGGCGGCCGCCTCAGCCGGCCCGCCGGGCTGTCCGCCGGCCAGCAACCAGCAAATGGGCAAGGCCGGCAGCGCGTAAAGCACACATCGGGCCAGGAAACCGGCCTTCATTCATGTACCTCTCGAGGGTGTCTCAGTTCCGGTGGCGTCACGGCGGAGCCTGGCCGTAATTATTTCACTTGCCGGGCGCGTTTTCCAGCTAAAAACCGATTTTGGAGCCTCCGTGCCCCCGCCGGCAGGCCGGTTGCCCAAATCCAGGCCCGGTCCTATGATAGCGCAGACTCCGCCGCGCTCGGCGGCTGGTTTCCGTCCGAACGAACTCGCTCAAAGACAAAATCTTGGATCAAGTCCTCGCCTGGTTTGCCGCGTACTGGCACTGGTTGGCCTTTGCCGCCTTTGTGGTCAGCATGCTGGTCTTGGACCTGGGCGTGTTCCACAAGCACTCCCGTGAAACGACGCTGCGGGAGGCGGCCATCTGGACCCTGGTCTGGTTCAGCCTGGCCATGGGCTTCAATCTCCTGGTCTGGCTCCAGCGCGGCGGTCCCGACGCGGTTCATTTCCTGACCGCCTACATCGTCGAATGGTCGTTGTCGATGGACAACGTCTTCGTATTCGCGGTGATCTTCAGCTTCTTTCGCGTCCCCAAGAAATACCAGTACCGGGTCCTGTTCTGGGGCATCCTCGGTGCGATCGTGATGCGGCTGACGTTCATCCTCATCGGGGCCGCGGTGCTCGAGCGGTACCACTGGGTCATCTATGTCCTGGGGGCGTTTCTGGTCTGGACCGGCTTCAAGCTGATCTGGCACGACGAAAGCGTCGACCCAGAGGCCAGCATCGTGCTGCGATTGGCCCGCCGCCTGCTGCCCGTTTCCCGGCAGAACCATGGCGAGCGGTTCTTTGTCGTGGAGGATGGCCGCCGCAAGGTCACCCCCTTGTTCCTGGTCCTGCTGGTCGTCGAAAGCACCGACGTGGCCTTTGCCGTCGACAGCGTGCCGGCCATCTTCGGGATTACCCAGGACCCGTACATCGTTTTCACCTCCAACATCTTTGCCATCCTGGGCCTGCGGGCGCTCTACTTCCTGCTGGCCGGCGTGATGGACATGTTCCGCTACCTGCGGTACGGGCTGAGCGCCATCCTGGTCTACGTCGGCTTTAAGATGCTGGCGGCGTGGTTTGAACAACCACCTGCCTGGTTCCTCAATGCCGTCGGCATGCCGGTCCCCTGGGTCCAGCAATGGATCGTGAAACCGCCCCCCTGGTTCTCGCTGCTGGTCGTCGTCTCGCTGTTGGGCATCTCGATCGCCGCCTCGATCATCGCCGCGCGCCGCGGGCACCCGCCCAAGCCGCCCGTCGAGGGCCCCGGGCACAAGGCCGAGCCCGACGTCAGCTTCCGCCCGCCCGACAAGGTTTCGCCCGGCCGGCGCTTGGACTAAGCTGGCCATTGTGGCACACGTGCTGATCACCGGCGGCGCGGGCTTCATCGGCAGTCATCTGGCCGAGGCGCTCATCGAGCGCGGACGCCACGTCACGGTCGTCGACGACGAATCGACCGGCACCGCCGACAACCTGGCGGCCATCCGCTCGCATCCCCGTTTTACCTACGTCCCCGGCTCCGTCGCCGAGGCCGACCTCGTGCAGCGGCTCGTGACCGGCGCCGACCAGGTCTACCACCTGGCCGCGGCCGTAGGCGTGGAGCTCATCGCCAGCAATCCGATCCGCACCATCGAGACCAACATTTATCCCACCGAGCTGTTGCTCGGCGCGCTGCGCGCCGAGCACCAGCGGGGCCATTCGATACGGCTTTTTCTGGCCAGCACCAGCGAAGTCTACGGCAAGAACGCCAAGCCGACCTGGACCGAAGACGACGACCTGGTGTTCGGCCCCACCACGCGGGCCCGCTGGTCGTACGGCGTCTCGAAGGCGGTCGACGAGTTCCTGGCCCTGGCACACTGGCGCGAGCACGGCCTGGAAGTGGTCATCGGCCGCTTCTTCAACGTGGTGGGCCCGCGCCAGACCGGCCGCTACGGCATGGTGCTGCCCCGCTTCGTCGACGCCGCCCTGGCGGGCCGTCCTCTCGTGGTCCACGACGACGGGCGCCAGGTCCGCTGCTTCGGCCACGTATCCGACGTCGTGGAGGCCGTGCTCGAGCTGATGCAGACCCCCTCGGCTCTGGGGCGCGTTTTCAACATCGGCAGCGACCAGCCGGTGAGCATTCTGGAGCTGGCCCAACAGGTGATCGCCGAGGTCGATCCCTCGCTATCGATCGAATTCCAAAGCTACGCCGAGGCCTACAGCCCCGACTTCGAGGACATCCGCTGCCGCGTTCCCGATCTCTCCCGGTTGCGCCAGACAATCGAGTACCGCCCCCGCCACGGGTTGTGCGACGCCATCCGCGAGGTGATCGCCTGGAAGAGAAAGGCAGAAGGCAGAAGGCAGAAGGCAGAAGGATGAATCAAACGGGAGATACCAACGCTTGCGCATTTCCGCACCGCATCCGTCTGCGTGGTCCGTGGCTCTACGAGTCGCTTGCGCCTGGGCCCGTGCAGAAGGGTCGCGTGCAGTTGCCGGCCGACTGGGGCGCCACGCTGGGCGCGGACTTTCGGGGCCGCGTCCGCTACGTTCGGCGCTTCAATTGGCCCGGGTCGCTCGCCGCCGGCGAGCGGATCTGGCTGGTGATCGAGGGAGTCGACGCCCGCGGCGCCGCGGTCCTCAACGGCACGCGGCTGGGCGAGATCGAGGGTTACACCGTGCCGGCCGTCTTCGACGTCCACCAGCTTGTTCGGCCGCGCAACGAGCTGGTGTTGGAAGTGGAGTTGCCCGCCCACTCACCTCCGCCGCGTCCCGGCCGCGAGCACCTGCCCGGTGGTCCCATCGGCGAAGTCCGCATCGAGATCCGGCCCGAGTAAGGCGGTCGTGCGGTCGCCGCGCCTCACCGTGCGTTCGTTCTCTGTTCCACGATTTCCTTCACCTTGTCCAAGAGGAGCAAAAGGTTCTTGTTGTTCTCGGCACGTTTCGCCCTCATTTCAACGAGCTGAATGGCTTCCTGGTCGCCTCCAAGGTATTCGTAGGCGTCGATGACGAGCCAAGCATAAAGCTCGATCGCCTTATCGCTCGGAACCCGATCGCCCTCCAAGGCGTTGAAGATTTCATGTAACGCCACCGTTCCACGGCTCCGCAGCATGACCGCACAGGGATAGTTCGATACTGGAAGACTGCCGCCGTTTGGAAGCTTGTACTCCCAGTCCACATGCTTGACGAACGCTCTCACCGCCTCCCCGTAACGCATTCGTCCAAGCAGATGAACGGCCAGGAAGCGCGAATCAGTCCGATGCCTATCGTAGCTTTCCTTCTCGGTCCCCACGATCTCGACGAGCTTACTCATCAGGTTAAAGTGGGCTTGGCCAAGTTCACGATGTGCGTCCGCTCTCACGCGCTCCGAGGCCAAGGAGCCGTCGTCGAACTGCAACGTGGTGAGCAACTCGTCGAAATGCTCCTGCAGGGTGTGGGCTTCCGGTGCGGGTATAAGGTCGCCACCTTCCGCGTTCACTGGTTTCAGCCTTCTCTTTTCCGCGACTTCCTTCACCTTGTCGAAGAAAAGCAGAACATTCTTGTTCCCCAGCGCACGCTTCGCCCTCGTCTCGACCGCACGCACCGCTTCGTCGCCGCCCAGGGCGCCGACAATGATCCAAGCGTAAAGCTCGATCGCCTTGTCGCTTGGCGGCGGCTCGGCCTGCTGCAATCTCTTGTAAATCTCGGGCACAGCCTCTGCGCCGTAGGCAGACAGCGCCACGGCACAGGGATGGTTCGGTATCGGCGAAACCAGGCCGCCGCTTCCCGGAACCCGATACTCCCAATCCACATGTTTGACGAACACTGGCACTGCTTTTCGGCTGCGGTACAGCGCCAGCAGGTGAACAGCGTAGAAGCGCGAGTCACCTTGCGCATCGACCGCCTTCTCGGTGCCCGCGATCTCGATAAGCTGATCCAGCAGCCTCTCGTGTGCTCGGCGCATTTCCCAGTACGCCTTCGCTCTCACCCGACCGGACTCATGGGAGCCGTCGTCGAGCTGCATCGAGCCCAACAGGTCGTCGAAATGATCCTGCAGCGTGCGCTCCCGCGGCACCGCTGCAATGCACACGATGGCAAGGGCGATGACAAGCGTTCTCATCAGGTTCCTCCTTCTCTATCATTGTCGTTTTTGAGACGGCCTTGGCCGATGTCCTTGCTGCCGGCGGGCTTACGGAATCACACATCCCACCGCCTCCGGTAATGCATCGGTCCAAGGAAGTGAACCGCCATCAAGCGCGAATCATTCCTGTGGCGGTCGTAACTCTCGTTCTCGGCCCCCACAATTTCCACAATCTTGAGCATCAGCCTAAAGTGCGCTTGTCCAACTTCATCTTGGCCCGCCGATCTCACTCGACCCGACTCCAGGGAGCCGTCGTCGAACTGCATTGTGGTTAGCAGGTCATCGAAACGGTCCTGTAGGGCGTGGCTGCTCCGCCGCTGGTATAGGCTCCAGCCCACCTTCTCGATTCCGCGCTTTCGGCCTTATCTTTTCCCAGACTCCCTTCATGTTCTCCAAGAGAAGTGAGAAGTTCTTGTTGTTTGGCCATCCCTTCGCCCTCGCCTCGACTGCGCGCATCGCTTGGTCGCCGTTTTGTCCGCCCTGCATCATGCTCTCCACAATGAACCAGGCGTTAAGCTCGATCGCCTTGTCGCTTGGGCTGTCCTCCTGCAACCTCTTGTAAATCTCCGGCAACGCTGCGTGTACTCCGTAGGAATACAACGCCACAGCACATGGATGGCGCGGTATTGGCGAACGCATGCCGACACCCGTTGCTCCAACGTTGGTATACTCCCAATCCACATACTTGACGAGCACCGGCACTGCTTTCGCGCTGCGGTATTGCTGCATGAGCAGGTGAACAGCTAAAAGGCGCGAGTCGCTTCTCGCATAAACCGCCTTCTCGGTCCCTGCAATCTCGATGAGCTGGTCCACCACTCTGTCGTGCGATTGGCGAAGGTCCGAGTAGGCCTTTCCTCTCACATTACCCGACGCTAAGGAGCCGTCGTCAAACTGCATCAACTCCAGCACATCGTCGATATGGTCCAGGAGCGTGCGCTCTCGCGATACCGCTGCCATGCAGACGATGGCGAGGCTGATCACTGCTGTACATATTGTTGCTCGGCCCCGGATCCGGCGGGTATGCCACTGGCGTCACACGAGGGCTCTCCCAGTTATTAGGCGGATCGCCCGCCCCAAAGTCGTTTGCCTCCTCCTCCAAAAGTGGCCAGTTAGGGTTTTGGTTAAGGCTCAGCACAGGCGGTTGCTCTGGAGTCCATACGCCGTTGTGATCCAGGTCCCAACGCCGATACTCAAGCTTCCGAGCCAGATCAAACATTACGCCGTCGCTTTCCCAACTGCCCTGAGTAGGGATGTCCCGCCCCGGCAATATGTGGAACTGAAATGCGATTCCGTACCGAACTCCCTCAGGTCCGATAGGGATTTCCCCCAGCCCGGAGCTGTAGACACCTGAACTGGGCGGGTCTTCCATGTCATCGAACGGCTTCGGATCGGCCTGTGTCCCAAAAACATCCACACCGGGCTTCGTGGCATAGTCCGCGATCACCTCACTCCAAATCCCCGTCGCCAGCACGGTATCCTTCACCCCCAATGCTCCATTGTGAAGTTGTACAGCGTATTCGACGGAGAGCATTTGGTCTTTCAAACTGCTGCTCACGCGCGCCTCCGCGTACAGCGTTTTTGGCAGGTCCGCAATCGGAATCATTCCCAGGAAGTTGACGTAGGGAATCTCTTTCGTTGGCTTCTCCCAGAGGTTCAGGCCAAGAGCATCTATCTCCCTGAAATGCACCTCCGTAGGGCCGTTCGGATCGGTCCACGATGGTTCATTGATCACAATCTTCATCAAGTCAACTTCTGCTCGGCCGTTGTGGAAGAACTTGTTTGTGGGCTCGGAGTGCTGCTCAACCGGATTCTGCAAAGTTATCTGCCGAGTTGCCGTATCAATCGACGCGATCCACACATCTTCAAAGGCCAGACCGTCTGAGGGATCATTTACGATCCGAACTCTGTGGCCTGGCAAGAAGCCGACTGTGCTAGCAACCTCTCCTCCTGGGCGACCGTACAAAGAGAAACCTCGTCCACCCAAACGAGGGACGGGTCTTCGGCTTGGGCGTCGGTTTTGACTTGCGAGAACGCTGCCTCGAAGTCGTTGATGGAGATGCCGGCTGTGAAAAGTTCCGCGCCCCACTGGAACCAGGCCGCGCTGAACAGCAGCCCGTACAGCGTATCGCTGGGCGGCACTCGGAGTTCGAGCCGCTCCACTCCCAGTCGCCGACCGAAACAAAGCCTCGACGCCAGATAATCGCGTCTCATGAGCGACCCCTTGCACAGACCCTGGCGGCGTAGACGGGAAAGGAACCGCCAGACGCCCGCAAACTACTGCTGATGGGGCACACTGTCAAGAAAAAT
>JBBDNX010000718.1:0-11155 GCA_040877345.1 Pirellulales bacterium | reverse complement strand
AGAAGCGGGCGACGGCCCGAATTCTGGCGAATCCGGCTACGAACAGGTGACGCCCCGAATTAGCTACCAAAACTTGAGCTTGTCCCAGGCGACCAAAACGCTGAACACTCCATAGAACAGCGCGCACGCCACCAGCCCTGCACGGCGGACCCAACCAGGACGCAGTTCGCGCGGCAGCAGCCGCGTGTTGACCAACAGCACCTGCACGGCCGCAACCGCCAGCACCACCCCTGCAATCGTGGCCAGCACCTGGAACAACTGGATGGCGGTTCCCCAGCGCACGGCCACCATCCCCCACAGCGTGAAAGCCAATAGCAGGGCGTAGTACACCTTGCTGATGCGGCCGCCACGCCATGCCCGGGCCCGGCTGCTGCCGACCCAGACGATGTCGGTCACGGTGCGGACCAGGATGTCGGTGTTGCCCAAATGGGTCGAGAACAAGATCCAGAACCCGTTCAGCAACCCCAGGAACCACAATCCCGACCAGATGTGCCGGGCGAGATAGTCAGCCTGGTAAGCGCCCGACTCGATCCCGGTCATGTTGGTGCCGGCGGGAATAATGGCGGTGGCCATGTTGACGTTCAAAAACATGCCCACGAAACACCCCAAGGCCCACAACCAGACCTGGTCCACCACGACGTACTTCCACCACTGTTTCCAGCGGGCCATGTTGACCGGCGTGATTTCGAAGACCTTTCCCACGTGCGAAAGCTGAATCTGCTTTGAACCGAAGGCGCTGGCAATCGCGCCCACCTTTCCCCCCATCCCCATGCCTTTGTCGCGGACCCAATTCGATATGGCCAGGTTGCCCACGCCGCCCGAGCCGGCCGTGGCGGCCAAGGCCGCCAGCAACATGAGATCGGTGCCCGGCGCCACGTAGCCGAAGCGGCCGAAGCCCTTCAACGTTTCCAGCCAGTGGTCGAACGGCACGAAGAACAGGTTGATCACCAGCAAGAAGCCGAAGATGTAGACGATCATGGCCCAGGAAGCATATTCGAGCATCCGCTCGATCGTGCCGCCGAACAGCAGAATGAACAGCGACAAGACGATGACGCCATACGTCAGATAGAGCAGCGTAGTGGTGTCAGGCGCGCCGGGCAGGCTGCCGGCAACAGCCGCGAACAATGCCGGTGCGGACGCGCTGGCCAGCGCCGGGATGCCGAGCTGCCCAATGGCCAAGGCAATGTAGACCGCCGCCCAAAAAGTCGATCCCGGCGCAAGCCGCATAATCCCCACGTGGATCGGCTCGCCCGTGTACAGCGTGTAGCGGATCGCCTCCAGGTTGAAGACAAGCTGCAGCACGATCGCTACGGTGGCGATCCAGAACACGCCCACGCCGTGCTGGACCGCCACCGCCGGGCCGACTAGCCACTCGCCTCCACCGATCGACCCGGCCAACAGGATCGCTCCCGGTCCCACCGTGCGCAGCACATTCCGGGCGGAAAACGGCAACGGCTCCGGAAGTTCGTCCACGCCCCACGGCGGCAGACCAGCCATCAGACCCCCTCGTAGGATAGGTATCCTGCCTGCTACTTTGCGGACGGCACATCCCGGCGCGCCGAGATGCCTTGCTGCTTAAACGCCTGTCTCCGCCCCCTGCTCCACTACGCCAATATCTCCTCGACCACGCGGGCCTCGAACACCGACGTCAGCCGTTCCTTCAGCCCGTGCTGGTCGACGTGAACCTCGCGGTGGTCGAGGCCCAGCAAGTGCAGGATCGTGGCGTGCCAGTCGGGCACGCTCACGCGGTTTTCCACGGCCGCCAGCCCGATCTCGTCGGTGGTTCCGTAGGCCGTCCCCCCGCGGATGCCCGCCCCCGCCATCCAGCACGAGAACGCATTCTTGTTGTGGTCGCGTCCCGCCTGCCGTTCGTCCTTGTCGGCGGGCAACTGCGCGATCGGCAGCCGGCCGAACTCGCCTCCCCACACCACCAACGTGCTGTCCAGCAAGCCGCGTTGCTTCAAGTCGGCCAGCAAGGCGGCCACGGGCTGATCCGTGCGCTGGCAGGCCGACTGCAAGCTCGTGGCGAGCGAGGTGTGGTTGTCCCAGATCTGGCCGTTGATGAAAAGCTGCACGAAGCGCACGCCCCGCTCGACCAGCCGCCGGGCGATCAAGCACCGCCGGCCGTAAGAATCGGTCGGCTCCTGGCCCACGCCGTAGGCGGCCAGCGTGGCGGCCGTTTCCCGCGAGACGTCCAGCGCGTCGCCCGCCTCGAGCTGCATCCGCGCGGCCAGGGCATACGTGGCGATCCGCGCCTCCAGCTCGCTCTGTCCCGGACGCCCGTCGCGATGCCGCCGGTCCAGTTCCGCCAGCAGCTCCCGCTCCAGCCCCACGACCTCGGTCGGCCTGGCCACCGCCGGCTGCAGGTTCAGCACCGGCGACCCGCTCGAACGAAAGCGGGTCCCCTGGTACAGCGGCGGCAGAAAACCTGCCTGCCAGTTCTCGACGCCGTTGATCGGCAGCCCCAGCGGGTCGTCCAGCACAACGTAGGACGGCAGGTTCTGGTTTTCACTCCCCAGCGCATAGACCACCCACGATCCCAACGACGGATGGCCGGGACGCATCTGCCCCGAGTGGATCAGGTACAAGGCCGGCTCGTGCGTCAGGTTCGTCGTGAACATCGAGCGGACGACCGCCAATTCGTCCGCCTGCGTCGCCAGGTGGGGCAGCGCATCGGAGATCCACAATCCCGACTCGCCATGCCGGGCAAACCGGAACGGGCTGCGCAGCAAGGCGCCCGCGTCCTGCACGTTCTCCACTTCGCCGGCGATCTGCGAGAAGTACGGCTGGCCGTGCCGCTGGTCGAGCTGGGGCTTCGGATCGAACAGATCCATCTGGCTCGGACCGCCGTTCATGAAAAGCTGGATCACCGCCTGGGCCTTCGGCTCAAAGTGCGGCGGCCTCGGCTCCAATCCCGCCGCCCCCGCGGGCGGCTCGCCCCCCTCCGCGCCGCGCACCCTGCCCGCACCCAGCAAGCTGGTCAGTGCCGCGGCGTAGACCGCTCCGCCGGCTCGCTCCAGCAGGCCGCGGCGGTTCAAGATGGCATCTGCATACACGCTCAAACCTCACTTAGTAGAACCGAATTTCATTCCGTTTCCCCCGTAGTAGAACGGAATTCATTCCGTTTCCCGTAAACCAGAAACCTCAGTCGATATAGAGAAACTCGGCCGTATTGATCACGGTATGGCAAAAGCTGGTCAAAGCCCGTTGCTCGGCCGGCACGTCAACGCCGTCCGCGGGCGCCGCATTTTGCCAGGCTTCGGTCAGCCTGGCCAGCGTCTCGGCGCCGAGCTGCCGCTCGTCGCCGGTAGGCATTCGCCCCAGCGCAATCAAATAAACCTGCTCGACCTGGCTCGCCCAGTCGCCCGTTGCCCGCTGGCGCACCCGCTGGGCAAAATGGCCGGCCAGCTCACGGACGAGCGAGTCGTTGAGCAAGTGCAGCGCCTGCGGCGCCACGATCGACTCGGACCGCTCGACGCAGTTCGGGTTCATCTGCGGCAAGTCGAATGCTTCCAGCAGCGTGGGAAGCTGCTTGCGCCACTGCTGCACGTAGATGCCGCGCCGCCATCCTCGCGGGCCGGCGTCAATCGTCACCAGGCCGTCGGCGCGGGCGCTCACCGGGTCGGGCGGGCCGTACGGCGTGTGGTCGAGCCGGCCCGCCACCGACGCCAGCGTGTCCAACAGCACCTCGGCTTCCATCCTTCGCATCGGCATCCGGCTCAGCAACCGGTTGTCCGGGTCGATTTCCCGCTGCTGCTCGCTGGCGGTCGAGCTCTGCCGGTAGGTGCTCGAGGTCATCATCAGCCGGTGCATGGCCTTGACGCTCCAACCTTTCCTGACGAACTCGATCGCCAGCCAGTCGAGCAGCTCGGGGTGCGTCGGCCGCTCGCCCGCCTTGCCGAAGTTGTCGAGCGTGCGGACCAGCCCCTCGCCAAAATGGTGCTTCCAGATGCGGTTCACCATCACCCGCGCCGTCAAAGGATGGTTCGGGCGCGTCAGCCAGCGGGCAAAAGCCAGCCGGCGGCCCGTCTGCTTGGCGCCGGGCCAGGGAGGCTGCACTTCGAAGGGCGCGTCGGAATCGGCCAGCACCGCCGGCACGCCTGGCTCGACCGCCGGGCCGGGGTTCAAGTAGTCGCCCCGCCGGTAAACAAACGCCGGCGTGGGATCGCCCCGATCCCAGAGGGCCCGGATCGCCGGCTCCGGCTGCCGCAGCGCCGTCAGTTCATCGATCCGGCGGGCCGTGGCCTCGCTTTGTTCCTTGAATCCCTGATCGAGCTCGCTCAACTGCTGCTGATCGATGCGCAAGCTGCTCTCGAACTTCCCGGCCAGGTACGTCTGGACGGTGCTCCGCTTCTCGGCCGGTGTCTCGAGCGTTTTGCGCAAGTCGTCGCGCAGCACCTCCGGCAGTTCGGCCAGGCGTTTTTCAACGTGCTCCTTGATCAACGGCTCGGCCTGCCGCTGGAGCTCCTGCCGCAGCCTTGCGATCTCGTCGTCCAGGCCACGCTCGCGGGCCAGCCAGGCCTCGCGCTCGGCCGGCAGCACGTAGGGCAGCAGCCGGGCCGGCTGCGTGTCGAAGCTGACCGGCGCCTTGAGCGTGCTGATCTGCGGCTTGAGCCAGTCGTGCTCGTCGTAGGCGCCCTTGAACACCGCGACCAGGCGGTAATAGTCCCGCTGCGAGAGCGGATCGAACTTGTGGCTGTGGCAGCGGGCACACTTGATCGACAGCCCCATCACCGCCGAGCCCAGCACGTCCAGCTCGTCGGCGACCACCTCCAGGCGGTCCGGCACAAAGCCCGTGATGTTGGCCCACGTCGAGTCGGGCGCCATCCGCAAAAACCCGGTCGCCACCAGGTTGTCGTAAATCTCCTGGGTGATCTCGGCGGCCTGCTCGTAGTCGGCCAGCTCGTCGCCGGCAAGCTGCTCCAGCAGGAACCAGTCGTACGGCTTGTCAATGTTGA
The DNA here is from genome assembly GCA_040877345.1 of Pirellulales bacterium. Classification (GTDB taxonomy): domain Bacteria; phylum Planctomycetota; class Planctomycetia; order Pirellulales; family JAICIG01; genus JBBDNX01. Next base: position 6,197 of record JBBDNX010000718.1, on the reverse strand, counting down.
ACGACCGGATCACGTAGTCGCGGTATCGCCAGGCAAACCGGCGCGGCAGGTCTTGCTCGCGCTTCCCTTCCGAGTCGGCATAGCCGGCCAGGTCCAGCCAATGCCGGCCCCAACGCTCGCCATACTGCTGCGACGCCAGCAGCCGATCGATCAGCTTTTCATAAGCCGCCGGGTCGGCGTCGGACAGGAAAGTCTCGACCTCCTCGGGCTGCGGCGGCAATCCGGTCAGGTCGAAGCAGGCCCGCCGCAACAACACCTCGCGAGGCGCTTCGGCCGACGGCGCCAGGCCCCGCTCGTCGAGCCTGGCAGCGATGAAGGCATCCACCGGGTTTCGCACCCATCCGGGCTGTCCCGCGGCGGGAACGTCCGCCGGGCGCGGCGGCTGAAACGACCAGAATTGCCGATCGCCGTCGCTGGCCGGGGCCTCCAGGCCGCTCGCATCGCCTGGCCCCTGCTCGACCGCGCCGTCTCGAATCCAGCGGGTCAGCTTCTCGATCTCGGCCGGCGCCATCGGTTTGACGCTCGCTTCGATCAACCGCCCGCGAGGCGGCATCGCACCGGCATGAATCCTCTCGAGCAATAGGCTCTTGTCCGGCTTGCCCGGCACCAGCGCCGGACCCGAGTCGCCCCCCGCCAGCATCGATGGCAGGCTGCTCAAATCCAGGCCCCCCTCCTGCTGCCGCGGCCCATGGCACACCGTGCAGCGCAGCAGCATCAAGGCCTGAATCTCATGCCAGCCTGCCGCGCCCGTCTCGGCCGCCGCGCCGCCGGCGCTTGAATCAATGCGGGCGCCTGCCGCAATCCAGCGCCGGATCGTCTCGACTTCCGCCTCCGAGAGCGGCTCCGAATCGCCGGCCGGCATTAACTCCTCGTGTACCATCTCGTACAGCAGGCTTTCGTCGGGCTTGCCGGGCTCGACCGCTGCTCCCGATTCACCTCCCTGCAAGAGTCCCTCCGGCGTGCTCAAGTCCAGCTCCGCCTTGCGCTGCTCGGCGCCGTGGCACTCCAGGCACCTCGACGCCAGGATCGGCCGCACGTCGGCCTCGTAGCTCGGCTCGGCCGCGGCGTCATTGGCCGGCCGGGCATCCGCCGCCGCTGGTTCCTCCGCCGCCAGCGACGACCACAGCGCCCAGTGCGCCAGCGCGGCCGCCAAACCGGCACGGACAACCGGCCACACGCTCACACCCCGACCGCCGGCGGCGGCGGACTGGCCGGCCCGAGTCCCCTGGCAAAGTTGGCGAGTATGGCAAATCGGTTTCATCGGATCATCACGCCCCGGCAAGCCCGCGCACCACGCTTCGACGGCACGTTCATATCAACACCAGGTTTCGGCCGCTCCCCAATGGCTCCAGCTTACGGTCTTGCCCGCTTGGAGTACACCGTTTGCCCAAACTACGTGGCCTGGTCCGCACAACCGCTGGAGCCGGGTCAAATCGCTAGCCCTCCCGCGGCCCGCAATGTTTCCCAGCCTTCACACTCGTTGGGTTTTGGTGCAGCAGGCGAGTTGCTCGTGCCGAATTCTCTCAGGGCACCAGTTGAAGCTGTTCTTCCGGCAGAACTCGGTTTCCCGCGACACGGGGAGGGCCTGTGACTACCATCCGATCACCGCAATCCGCTTCGTTGGTCTGCTCGTTCGACGTGAGCGCCGATGCACTGGCCGACCGGCCGGATGACACCGCCCGGTCTGCCGCAACCATCCTCGATCGGTTGGACCGTCTGGGATTGGCGGCCACCTGGGCCATCGCGGAGGTCTCGCGGGCCGCCGTGCTGCCGCGCGTTCTCAATGCCCGCTCCGCGCACGAAATCGCGGTTCTGGGCCAGCGGTCCTGGTGCGGGCCCGAGGTGTGCCGGGGCCATTTTGAACGCGAGCTCGCAAAACGCCTGCTGCGGGCCCGGCCAAACGCGCAGCAGGCGACCACCCTGGTGCTTCGCGACCGCGCATCTGCCAGGCATCTCGACTTGCTCGTCAAGCACGGAATGAACGCCGTGCGTTGCGACTGCCTTGGCTCCGCGCTGGCTGAGCGGACCGGCCCCAGAACCATGACGGTGCAGCCTCGCGGCTGGCTCGGCCGCTCCCAGCCGTCGCTCGCATTGCAGGGGCGGTGCGTTCGCTGGGGGCTGTGGCATTTCCTCGTCGGCGCGCCGTTCACCGGGCGGCGGCCCCGGCGTTGCCTCCGGCTCATCGAGCAGGCGGTCCAGCTCGGCGCCATGGCCCACCTGCTGGTCGACGTCCCGCGGCTCCGCGCGGCAGGCGCCCCCGGCGCCAGAGCGCTCGCAGTGCTGCTCGAGCGGGCCGCGGCGCTGCGCGACGCGGGCGCGCTTGCCGTCGAACGGTTCTCCGACGTCACGGCGCGGCTCGCCCGCCCCGTTCAGCCCGGCTCCGCCCGCTCTATTCTGCGGCGCGCCGCCTGACGGCGAGCCTCAGGGAAGCTCGCGATACGTCGACCAGCTCAGGTATGCCAGCACCAAGGCGCAAATCAAAAAGGCGATGTCCATCGCCTGGCTTGCTTTGCTGAACGGGAACCCCAAAGCCAGGTCCAAACCGAACATCAAGAGCAGGCATATCGCGACAATCATCCCGATGATGCTCAACGCTTTGGGCATCGCTGGTCATTCCTCAGTAGCGCATTCAAGGTGCCCGGAACTCACTAGTATAGTTCGCGAAATTCCACTGTCATTAGCGTAAAGCGGCACTCAGGGCCCTTTTAGCACCACTGCCGAGGCCCTGCCAACCCGGCCCGGCACGTCCGGCCGCCATCCTGCTTCGGCCGCTTCGCCGTAGCCGGATATGGCTCAAAAAGCGGCCTTTTCCCGGACCTTCGCCAGCCAGGTGGCGGCTGCCGCCACCTGGCAGTCGCCCGGCGCCGGCTGCCGCAGCCGCGATCCGGCCGACATCTATTCCCGCCCAGCCGCCGGCAGTAAAATGCACGCCAACTTGATTCAGCGGAGCGCGAGACTAAAGACTAAAACAGTCGCACCTGCTCGCAACCAGATGGCCGGCTCCAATCGCAAGAAGCGCAACCGACGCAGGTTCCATCGCCGCACTCCGCCGGGCGCCCCGCCGGGCATTGTCGAAGTCGACCCCAAGGCCACGCCCCCTTCCGTCCGGCTCATCGCCTTCGGACCGCAGGCTTTGGACGAGCGCGCGCTCGACACACCCGCCACGCTCCTCGACTTCCTCGGCAAATGGCCGGTTACCTGGGTCAATGTCGAGGGGCTGGGCGACGCGGCCACCATCCGGGAGCTGGGCCGCCTCTTCGCCCTCCACCCGCTCGCGCTGGAAGACGTGGTCAACGTGCACCAGCGGCCCAAGGTCGAGCAGTACGGCGATCACTTGTTCGTCGTGGCCCGCATGGTCCGCTACAACGGCCGGCTGGAGACCGAGCAGGTCAGCATGTTCCTGGGCCGCGGTTTCGTGCTCACTTTCCTCGAGGATCCGGGGGATGCATTCGATCCGGTCCGGCAGCGCTTGCGTGGCGGCCAGGGGCGCATCCGCGCCGCTAGTGCCGGCTACCTGGCATACTCGCTATTGGACGCCGTGATCGACGCCTATTTTCCGGTGATCGAGGCCTACGGCGATCGGCTGGAGCGGCTCGAGGATTCGGTCATCGCCCGGCCCGATCGCGCAGCGATCGCCGAGATCCACGAAGCCAAGCACGAGCTGCGCCACCTGCGCCGCACGATCTGGCCGCTTCGCGACGCGGTCAACGAGCTTGCCCGTGACGATTCGTCGTTGATCGACGCCGACACGCGCGTCTATCTCCGCGACTGCTACGACCACACCATCCAGATCATCGACCTCGTCGAAACCTACCGCGAGCTGGGCGCCGACCTTTCCGACCTCTACCTGTCGAGCCTCAGCAATCGCATGAACGAGGTCATCAAGGTCTTGACGATCATCTCCACCATTTTCATGCCCTTGAGCTTCATCGCCGGCGTCTACGGCATGAACTTCAATACCCAGCGGTCCCCCTGGAACATGCCCGAGCTCAACTGGGCCTGGGGCTACCTGTTCGCCCTGGGCCTGATGGCCGGCGTGGCCGCCTTGATGCTCTCGTTCTTCCACCGTCAGGGCTGGCTGGCGGCCCTGCGCCCCCCTGCGTCCGGGCCGCCCGAGGAGAAGGCGCGGCGTGCATGAAGTGCCACGTGCCCCGCACCGGCCTTCAATTCGCTCGTGGATCACGATCCGATTGGAACACTGCTGAAAGGGGCCCCGCGGCGCAAGCTGAACCCCGCTGGGCGCGGGACGACCAAACCAACCTGCCCTGACGCTCGCCGGCACCTCCGTCGCTACCAAGGGCGCCTTGCGTGGGCAAACGGGAGGGGTCTAATTTCGGGGTGCTAATTTAGGGGCTTTTTGGGCGCCCGCGCGGGTGAAGTGTGGACTCCAAGCGCAGGGATTCGGCCGTACGCTTCGTCCGTGTCGGCGAGCCGAAGGGCTGGCCGCGGGAGATACTTGGCAAACAACCGCATTGGCCCCACGCCGCGGTTGAGGATGTGAAAAACCATTCTCCTGGGGCGACACGAGCACTCCTCGGCATGCTCGAAATCTAATGCCTCTCACGCTCCCTGTCAAGAATTAGACCTGTCCCAAGACCTGTCGCGTTTACGCACCCCGCGTTGCACGCACTTGCCGAAAACCGGAGAATGCAAGGCATGGAAAGCCCTGGGCCAAATGAGCCGCGGAAGCGGCGGTGGAACTGGCGGCAATACAGCATCTCGACGCTGCTGGTCGTTGTCACGATGCTGAGCGTGGGGCTCGGCGTGGCGTCGAATCGGGCCGAGCGGCAACGACGGGCGGTGGCGGCGATACGCGAGTCGGGGGGCTGGGTGCAGTATGATTTTGAGCTCCTGGAATCGAACGACCCACCAGGCCCCGACTGGCTGTATCGGGTTCTCGGCGTGGACTACCTTTCCGACGTGGTGAGCGTGGCCACATCGGAGATGACCGATGCCGCCTGCTCGCACTTAAGCGGCTTCACGAGCCTGCAATCGCTGAACGTGGGTGCGACGCAGATCACCGATGCTGGCCTTGCCCACCTGGCCGAGCTGACGAGCCTGCAATCGCTTTACCTGGACGACACGCGGGTCACCGACGCCGGTCTTGCCCACCTGGCGGCGCTGACAAACCTGGAATCGCTTTACCTGGACCACACAGAGATCAGCGACCCCGGTCTTGCGCATCTCGCCCGGCTGACGAGCCTGCAATCGCTGCACTTGGAAGGCACGCAGGTCACCCGTGAGGGTTATGACGCCTTGCGAGGCGCCTTGCCAAATTGTCGGGTCTATGAATAGAGCATGCGATACGGACAGACACGGCCATGGTCCCAGGCGCCGCGGCCGCGCAATGAAACCGTGAAAGCCGGGGGGGTTTCGGCGATCGGCGATCCGCACATCTCTGCGGTCGCCGCCTTAGCGAGCAAGTGAGCCGGTTAACGGCTAATACCTGAGCCGCGCCCAGTCAGTACCGCCCGCGAACCGAAACAGATTGACGCCATTGTCTGGACGGAATGCTTCAACGTAAATCATCACATTGCCCGCTCCGAAGACGATCACGCTCCCATTCTGTTCCCTGACGGCAACGCGCATATCACCCATGGCTGAGCCGTGGAAGTGGCCCCCCGCCCAGACTTCAGTCTTCCAAAGGACCTTGGCCAAGGCGCGGTCGATGCACGCGAGCGGGTAGCTTATACCATCGTTGTCGTGAAAGGCGACATAGCAGCGCGTAGGCGTGATCAGTCCACTTACTCTCGGATAGCCGCGAGGCAGTATCTCCTGGGGGATCGTCGCCGACTGGTCGCCGATCGTGAGGACGACCTTGCCGTCTTCCATTTTCATCATCGTGCCGTGCTGTGCCAATCGATTCAGCCCCGCCGCATGGTACGCGCCGTTTTTCGGCGATGGGCAGTAAATGTCGTAGCGGCTGTGGGCTCGAGCGTCGAGGAGCATTTCAGCCCACCATTCTGGCGGTCGCGAGCGCAGCCGTCTCTGCAGGAAGCTGAGAAACCATTCGAGCCTCTCGGGGCGTTCGGCCTGCTCCGGATCCTCTGGAACAGTGAGGACCACCTCTTCCCATGCTGCCTGCAGCGCAATGCCGTCGTGCTGATGCAGCCTCAAAGCCCGCAGCCCGCCACGGCCAGCCGCCTTGAAAAGAGCCCCATAGCTGCGCTGCGCCTCCTTTAGATCCCTTGCCTGTA
>JBBDNX010000717.1:0-11165 GCA_040877345.1 Pirellulales bacterium | reverse complement strand
GTAAGCCGGCCCCTCGTAAGCCGGCCCCTCGTAAGCCGGCCCCTCGTAAGCCGGCTCAGTCGGCGGATGGCGAGGCGGCTTCTTCACGTTGCCGAGCCGGTGGTTTGCCGGCAGCTTTCTTCCGCGTGGGTTGGGCCGCACTCTTCTTGGATTTGCCGGTCAGATCCCAGGCCTTCAGCCACTGCTCGTCTTGACGCTCCAAGCCGAAATCGGTCAACAGGCGTTTTTCCATGTCGGGCATGTGGCCGGCGCCATAAAAGATGGCGAGCCGCTTCTTGCCGTCTTCGATCTGGCGGGCCAGGACTTCGAGGGCCTTCTTGTTGCGCTCGGTGATGATCGTTGAGCCGTCCGGGCCGTTGATGGCGCTCATGGCGCCTTCCAAGTCCTGAAACTGCTCGGCCATGATCCGCTTCAGGGCCAGGGCGCGATTGCGGTCGAACAGGGCCAAGAGCAGCTCGGCGTCGACCGAGCGGTTGGGATCCTTGTTTTGCTGGGCAATGCTCTGGCCCATCATTCGGAACATCATGGCCCAGATACTCTCGCCCCGCTCGTTCATCGAGCGGGCAAAGTCGTCGGGCGACATATCGGCATGCACGAAGTTGTCGCGGTGATAGTCGATGAATTCCAACTGGTAGTCCAGCTCGAGGATGTTCTTCATGCCCGTCTGCAGGGCGCCGACCGGGTTGCCCGTGTTCGTGGCGCCCTTGGGAACGCGGGTCCCCTCGGGCGCGACTAGCTCGTACAAGAGGGCGTCGTACCGTTCAAATTGGCGGTTCAGTTGCTGGTAGTATCCCGCCTCGCCGATGTGAACCACGCCGATCAGGTCAACGTACAGCCCCTTCCGCTGGGCGTCGGGGGCCACATAGCGCACGATCGCCGTCTCCATGGCGGTCGGCTTGCCTTCATCGTCGCGAACCAGCCTCAGAAATGCGCTCGCCGACTCGGCCTGCTCCTCCGCCTGCCGGGCCGGCTCGCCCGCCTGCTCCGCCGCGTCAGCCCGCCCGGATTTGGAATCGTTCTGGACCGGTCGCGGCGAGGCCGAGTCGCGAGGCGGCCGCTCGGCGGCGGCCAGGGCGGCCGGGGCCGCGCCAAGGACAATCCAGGCCACCAGCCACGACGCAACGAGATGCTTGACACGAGCCATGGATTGAACCCCTCCGTAAAAGCGGCCTTGAGATGCGGCTATCCAGCCATTACCGAAGTATATGCCGCCGGCTGGCCGCTTACAACGGAACTTCCGGCGGAGGGGGGGCGGGGAAGCTGCCCTATGGGAATGGTGGAACTTGTAGCTGGCCGCACACCGCTACCGTAGCCGGCGAAGGCGGTGTTGCCTCTTTTGCGCGGCTGGGGCGAGTCACAGTACCAATGCATTCGTTCGAACGTGGGTGTGTCCGCTTGCCTTCGCCTGGGAAAACGTGCGATGGAACCAACTTCGGATAACGCGAGCGAGAGCCGTGCGAAGGGCCGCCGCTGGACGTTCTCGCTACGCGCCCTGCTCGTGGGCGTGGCGCTTGTACGAAAAAGGGGGACATTCTACTTTCTTGGCGCGAGCAGCGGGCTAACCTATTTCTTTGGCCGCTTGCGGGGCCGCCCGCGCGGCCGCAATGTCGACTGTAGTCCAAGCCGCGCGGCCGTGCGGCGCGGCCAACGGGCGTCGCCGTTGGGGGGGCCGCGCACGACGCTGTGCCGCAGCGCCGCTTCTTCGACCGGGTTCTGCGGCTGTTGTACGCGCCGCCGCCAGTCGCGCGGGCGGGCGATCGGCCAGGCCGCCAACCAGGGCTCCGCGTGCCGGCTGGTCAAGCTCGACCACGGCCATCGGTCGGCCTCTTTGACCAGATTCGCCCGCAGCGGATTGCGTTCGACGTACCTGAGCACCGCCAACAAGTGCTCGTCTTGCTGAATCGGAAAGGCTTTGAAGCGACCCTGCCAGACATGGCCGCTCCCGCCATAGTGAGCGTGATAACGCCGCACGTGCGACGTTGTCAGCCATTGCATCGCGCGGCTCAAGTCGCCATCCTCGCGAGGCCAAAGAACGAGGTGGAAATGGTTGGGCATCAAGCAATAGGAAAGCACCCGCATGGCCACGTAGTCGTGTACGTCGATAAGCAGTTGGACAAAGGCCGCGTAGTCCCCGTCCTTATGAAACACCTCCGCCCGCGCGTTCCCGCGGTTCAACACGTGATAGCATACGCCGCCGACCGAAGCTCTTGCCATTCTGGCCATTGCAAGTATCCTTATTTGTTTAGGGGCGATGCCCGACGCTGTGACTATACTCCAGCAAAACCAGAATGTCCCCCTCTTTTCCTCAGAATGTCCCCTTTCGTTTTCCTGATTCGTGGGGAAACGAACCGCCGCGTCGCTAGAAAAGTAGAATGTCCCCTTTCGTTTTCCGGCCAACCGCTGGTCTTGTTGCGGCACAGGGTCGTAAAGCATGACTCGCTGCCGCCATCGAGGCCCAGAAACTCCCCCGGACCGGGTTGCATGATTTGGCTCGAACCGGTTGTTCCCGGGCCGCCGGGCACAGCCACAGGTCCGCGAAAGTAATCGATCGTGCGAACGCAAATCGTTTCCGTGGATCCGAATTTACCGGCGGCCGAGAGCATCGAGCGGGCGGCGGCGCTGGTCCGCGCGGGAAGGCTCGTGGCTTTCCCGACCGAAACGGTCTATGGACTGGGAGCCAACGCGCTGGATGCCGAGGCCGTGGCCAGGATCTTTCACGTCAAAGGCCGGCCGCCGAATAATCCGCTCATCGTTCACGTGGCCGATGAGCAACGCGCACGCGCGGTCGTGGCCGAATGGCCCGAGGCGGCACGGCGGCTGGCCGGGCGGTTCTGGCCGGGCCCGCTGTCGCTGGTAGTCGCCAAAGGCGAGCGGGTGCCGGCGGTCGTCACCGCGGGCGGCGCAACCGTCGCCGTCCGCGTGCCTGCTCATCCGGTGGCACGCGCGCTGATCGAGGCGGCCGGCGTGCCGATCGCCGCGCCCAGCGCCAACCCGTCGAACCGCGTGTCGGCCACCCGGGCCGAGCACGTGCTGGCCGGTCTCGAAGGCCGCGTCGACCTGATACTCGATGCCGGTCCGACCTCGGGCGGGCTCGAATCGACTGTTTTGGACCTCACCCGCCGGCCGCCGCGGCTGTTGCGGCCGGGGCTGATCAGCCGCCGCCAGATCGAGGAGGCACTGGGGTCGCCCCTCGAAATGTCCGCACCAAGCAAGGCGCAAGCCAATGTCCCGCTGCCTTCGCCCGGCATGCTGCCGAGGCATTATGCCCCGGCCGCACCGCTCGACTGCGTGAGCCAAGGTTGGCCGGCTGTCCGAGCCTTGACCGAACAGAGCATCGGCGTGGGCTGGCTGGCGATGCCGGGCGACCCGGCGGAACACTTGCCGGGGCTGGTCAGGATCGAGATGCCCGGCGAGGCAGCCCCCTACTCGGCTCAGCTCTACGCGGCCCTGCACTCGCTGGATGCCGCTGGCGTCGAAAGGATCGTTGTCACGCTGCCACCCGACGGCGAAGACTGGGCCGCCGTCCACAATCGGCTCGCCCGGATGCGAAGCTGAGAAGTCGGAAGAGCAGAGTCCGGAGTTCAGAGATGAGCGGGCAGCTACGCTTCACCCGCGTCTGATTCCTCCTTCCTCCCCCCTTGCTGCTTGTCCTTCCCGACGTGCTCGCCGGCAAGCCAGCCGGTGCTGAAGGCGGCCTGGAAGTTGTAGCCGCCGATGGGGCCATCGAGATCGAGCACTTCGCCGGCCAGGTAAAGGCCAGGGACCAAACGGCTCTGCATGTCGCGCGAGTCGACTTCGTCGAGTGCCACGCCGCCGGCGGTCACCTCGGCCTTCTTGAAGCCGCGCGTACCGCTGATCGGGATGGCGGCCCGCTTGATGGCGGCGACCCACTGCGCCCGGCCGGCCTTGCTCAACTCGGCTGAGCGTGTCTCCGGCGACAAGCCGGCCAGGGCCAACAGCGCATCGGCCAGCCGCCGAGGCAGGTGGGTTGCCAGCAGTCCGCCCAGTTGCTTCTTACCGGCCGCCTGGCACTGGGCTCTCACCAGCTCGTCCAATGCCGTTTCCGTTATTGAGGGGAGGAAGTCGCACTCCGCGGTCAGCGTGCGCGGCTGTGGATGTCCACTCACGACACGGCTCACGTCGAGCACGACCGGCCCCGACAGCCCGAAATGCGTAAACAACAGCGAACCGCGCCGCTGGGCCAGGCAGCTCGGCCCGCCGTTGGGCCTGTGTCGCTTGCCGCCCGCGAAGCCGGCCGGGTCGAGAATGCGCACGGCCGCATCAGGTATGGTCAGGCCCGACAACGTCTTGACCCAGGCCGCGTCGGTCGTGATGGGCGTGAGCGCCGGCCTTGGCGCGACGATGGTATGGCCGAACTGGGCGGCCCAACGATAGCCGTCGCCCGTGGTGCCGGAGCCCGGATACGACTGGCCGCCGGTGGTGATCAGCACCGAGGGGGCTTCGAGCGCGCGTTTAGGCGTCGATAGCCGAAACAGGCCGTCCTGCGTTCGCTCGAGTTCGATCAGCGGTTCGCCTAACGCCAGAACGGCGCCGCTGCGGTGAAGCCGCCGCAACAGGGCGTCGAGCACGTCGGAGGCCTTGTTGCTGACCGGAAAGATCTTGCCGGTTTCCTCGACCTTCGTGGCAACGCCCTCGGCTTCGATCAGTGCCACCAGGTCCTGGGGGCTGAGCGTGGCCAGGGCGGAGTGCAGGAATCTGCCTTGGGGGCCGAACTCGCGAATAATGCCGCGGTGGTCGGTGGCCTGCGTGATGTTGCAGCGGGTGCCCCCCGACATGAGGATCTTGACCCCCGGGCGGACGTTTTTCTCCAGCAGCAACGTGCGCCGGCCCAGCTCGGCGGCCCGCGCCGCGGCCAGCAGCCCGGCGGCACCGGCCCCCACGACCACAACGTCCCAGGAATGTGGAGATTGGGGGCTGGTGTGGGGCGCATCGGGTATGGGCTGGGGAGATGGTTCCAAAGCTATACCTGCCAGGGCGGGCTGCACCGATAAAGCGAGCGCATCAACGTCACGAAGCATGCGATTCTACGTCGGGCCGATCAGCGCCCCAACTGCACGCGCCCTATCTCCGGCGACGCCTGGTGAAGAACGGCCCGAATTCTGGCGAATCGGGCTACGAGAGAGCTCCGCCGCTACGTGCTGATCAGGCTGCTACACGAGCAGCTCGCGGACAACGTGCCCGTCGGTGAGCCGCATGGGGCGGCCGAGACGGTCGGGAATGGTGGTCTGGTCGGGGTCGAAGCCAAGCAGGTGATACGCCGTCGCCAGGATGTCGTTGGGGTGCGTGGGACGGCTGACCGGATGATGGGAACAGCCAATCCGTCCGTTGCTCGCCCGGCCGATCTGAACCATAATGCTGCTCGAACTTGCGCGTGCGCGTCAGCACGGCTCTGGAACCAACGCCGCATTAGAATGCCGAGGAACAGATGGCCAGCCTACCGAACCAAGGGATCGTGGCAGGTGGGCGGTCACGGGCATACAAGGCCTCCATCGCCAGCGTCCGTGCCGAGGTCGAAGAGGAATTCGCCGCCGCAAGTTCGGCAGCCGGGTTCTGGGGGAGGATCGTCATCCGTATCCGGATCCGCCGCGAGGTCACGAAGCGGATGGAACGCATCGCGCCCTCGGGCGGGCTCTATGCCCGTTTGAAGTTCTGGAAAACGTGGTAAGACGACCGCCGCGCGAGCGACTGCATCTTTGTCAAGAAGGGAACGACACGTGCTAAACCGCGCCGAATCAATGCTGCTGGCGATGACCGCCTGCGTGGGTCTCGTATTGATGATTGCCGCGGGACGGCCCGGACAAGCCGGGACCACACCACCGCCTTCGATTCCCGCCGTTGCCCAGCAGGTGCGGCAATCGATCGAGGCCAACGACGTTGCCGGCGCGGTCACGCTGGTGGCGACGCCGGGTGGGATCGTGCACCTCGACGTGGCCGGCTGGGCCGACCTCGCCGCCCGCAAGCCGATGCAGGCGGACACGATCTTCTGGATCGCCTCGATGACCAAGCCGGTCACCGCCACGGCCGTGCTGATGCTCCAGGAGCAGGGGAAGCTGTCGGTGGACGACGCGGTGGAGAAATTTCTGCCGGAGTTCTCCCAGCTCCAGACGAAAGACGGCGAGCCGGCGCGGATCACCATCAAGCACCTTTTGACGCACACATCGGGCCTGGCCGAGATTTCGGCCGACCAGGCCCGAGGCCGGAAAAGCCTGGCCGAGTTGATTCCACTCTACGTCGCGCAGCCGGTGCAGTTTGCGCCGGGCACGAAGTGGGTTTACTGCCAATCGAGCATCAACACGGCGGCACGCATCGTGGAAGTGGCCTCGGGCCAACCGTTTGTCGAGTTTCTGGGGCAGCAGCTTTTTGCGCCGCTGGGCATGACCGACACCACGTTCTACCTGTCGAGCGAGCAGTTGCCTCGATTGGCCAAATCGTACAGGAAAACCGAGGAAAACACGTTGGAAGAGGCGGAGAACTTCATCCTGTTGGGGCACAGCCCCACCAGCCGCGAGCGGTTTCCGGCGGCCAACGGAGGACTCTTTTCAACCGCTCCCGACTACTCCCGCTTCTGCCAAATGATCCTCGGCGGCGGCCGGCTCGACGGCAAGCGATACCTCAGGCCCGAATCCGTCGAGCTGATGACCGGCCTGCAAACCGAAGAGCTCAAGACAGGCTTCACGCCGGGCAATGGATGGGGGCTTGGCTGGTGCGTCGTCCGCGAACCGCAGGGCGTGAGCGAAGCGCTCTCTCCCGGAAGCTTCGGACATGGCGGCGCCTATGGAACGCAGGCCTGGATCGACCCTGTAAAGAAGCGGATTTATATCCTGATGGTGCAGCGGGCCAACTTCCCCAACGCCGACGCCTCGGATCTCCGGCGGCGGTTCCAGGAAGCGGCGGCTGCATTCCGGTAGCAGAATCGACCTGCTAACTCCTAGCGATGACTGCATTCATATCGAGGCGCCGGTCCATGATGCGTGCGGCCACCCGCATTCTGCTTGCGGTTGTGATTCTTGTTCGCGGCACTCTGCCGGTTTGGGCATGGGGACCGCACACCGAAATCACGCGCGCGGCTCTCGCCGTGCTGCCCCAGCGCGATGCCTGGCAGTCGCTGCTCGGCGATGAGTGGGATCGGCTTGCGCGGGATTATTGCTGGATGGCGGACTGGAGGATGGCCGTCCGCCCCGACCATTATGCCGACGATTATTTGCTGTTTCCCTCGACATCCGAGCACCTGGGCCACATGCTGCCCGAGGTGCGTCGGACCTACGTGCCTTACTTCCGGCGCGCACTGCAGGCCATCCGCACCGAAACTCCCCAGAACTCCTGGCGGTGGGTGGGGAGCCTGTTGCACTTCGTGCAGGATTCCGGCTCGCCGCCGCACACGATCGGCGCCGGCGGGCTGCTGCACACCAAGATGGAAAACTGGCTCGACGCCCGGCAGATCACGATCGAAGGCTACCAGCCGCGGCTTCTCGGCCGGAGCGATGCCGAGGATAAGGCCCGACCGAATGCTGGAACCATTTGAGAAGGACATTCTGTACCTGGAAGTGCTGATCGAGCCGCACGCGGCGCTAAGCGAAGTTTGCGAACACGTCGCGGTTAGCCTTGTGCCGTAGCGCTCGCCTTCGCAGCGGGACGTCCATATACGTCGTTGGCCGCGGCGATGCTGGCGCCGGGGTCGAACCGCAGGCCCTGTTCGGCCAGAAGCTGCTCGAGGGCCGACAAGAGCAGCAGCACGTTGTTGGCCCGCGCGGCGTGGCCCATCAGACCGATCCGCCAGGCCTTGCCTTTGAAATCGCCCAGCCCACCGCCGATCTCGATCCCGAACCGCGCGAGCAACCCGCGGCGGACGGCCACGTCGTCCACGCCGGCCGGAATCAACACGGCGTTGAGCATCGGCAACTGCCGCCCCTCCGCCGCCGCGTAGCGGATGCCCAGCGCCGCCAGCCCCGCCTTCAGCGCCCGGTGATTCAAGGCGTGCCGGGCGAAGCAGGCCTCCAGCCCCTCCTCGTGAACCAGCCGCAGCGCCTCGTACAGCCCATACGTCATATTGATCGGCGCCGTATGGTGGTACACCCGCTCCTCGCCCCAGTAGCGGGCCAGCATCGACACGTCGAGGTACCAGCTTTGCACCTTGGTCTTGCGGCCCATGATCACGTCGACCGCCCGCTGGTTGAACGACACGGGCGCAAGGCCGGGCGGGCAGCTCAGGCATTTCTGGCTGCCGGAATAAACGGCGTCGATGTTCCAGCGATCGACCTCCAGAGGCATGCCGCCCAGGCTGGTGACCGCGTCGACCAGCAACAGCGCGCCGGCCTCGTGCACCAGGTCCGAAATCTCTTCCAGCGGCTGGCTGGCTCCGGTCGATGTCTCGGCCATCACGATGCCGACCAGCTTCGGTTTGGCCTTGACGATCGCCTGCTTCAGATCGGCCGGCTCGAACACCTCTCCCCAGGGCCGATCGACCCGCGTCACGGCGGCGCCGGCCCGCTGGGCCACGTCGAGCATGCGGCCGCCGAAGACGCCGTTGACGCAGACGACCATCGGGTCGCCCGGCTCGACCAGGTTGACCACGGTGCTTTCCATGCCCGCCGAGCCGGTGGCGCTGATGGCGAAGGTCATTTCGTTGGCCGTTCGAAACACGCCCCGCAGCATCCGCTGCATGCCGTTCATCAGCTCGAGATAATACGGATCGAGGTGCCCAACGGTGGGGGCCGCCATGGCGGCCAGCACGCGGGGATGCACGTCGCTCGGGCCGGGACCCATCAGGATCCGGACCGGAGGATTCAGTGGCGGTGCGATCATGGAAGGGGTTGTCTCTTGCGGCGTCGGGCGGTTGAGCTGTCAGGTCGACACGGAGGGGGGCTGTTCCTGGACCAGGCGGCTGATCTCTTTGAATTGGGGCGTGCCGGCGGCCTGGCACCATTCGAACAAGGCCGCTTCGGTCGTCGTCAGGGTGGCGCCGGCCGATTCCATCCGCCGCAGGGCGGTGGTGTGGTCGATCTCGTGGCGGGATCCTGTGGCGTCGACGGCCAGGTACACGCGGCGGCCGGCGGCCAGCAGGTCCATCACGGTCTGCTGGACGCAGACGTGGGTCTCGATGCCGGCCACGAGGACTCGATGAATGCCGCGGCTTTCCCAGGCGGAAAAAATCTCCGGGCAGGCGCCGCAACTGAAGCTCAGCTTGGCGGAGATGCTGCCCAGCCGCTCGGCCAGCTCCGGCGCGGTCGGACCCAGCCCCTTGGGGTATTGCTCGGTGCCGGCAACGGCGACACCCAGCACGGCGGCGCCGTCGATCAAGCGGCGAATGTTCCAGATAATCCAGTGGTGAGAGGGGATCAAGCCCACCAGCTTGCCCTGCACATCGACCACCAAGAGCCCGGTGTCGCCGGCCGACATGAGCTCCGGGCTGCGTGGCAGGGGCGGTTGTTCGTCCATGGCCCAAGCATAGCGGAAACACCGCTTGCGTACAGTGCCCAGCCCGCCCCGATGGCAGCGCCGCGGCGACCGCCCCTGGTGCAATCGGGCGCGATTCGCCAGAATACGGGGCATCCAGCGAATTCAGTTCCACTGGCCCATCCACCGGCGACACATGAAGAGCCGCTCGACCACGATCCTCACCGTCCGCCACAAGGGCACGGTTGCCATGGGAGGCGACGGCCAGGTGACGCTGGGCAATTCGGTGATGAAGGCCGACGCCAACAAGATCCGCCGCTTGATCGAGGGCAAAGTGATCACCGGCTTTGCCGGCTCGACGGCCGACGCCTTCGCCCTGCTGGAGCGGTTCGAGGCCAAGCTCAAGGACTATCCGGGCAATGTGCCGCGGGCGGCCACCGAGCTGGCCAAGGATTGGCGGACCGATCGCCTGTTGAGGCGGCTCGAAGCGTTGATGGCCGTCGTCGATGCCCGCCACACTCTGCTGGTGAGCGGCAGCGGCGACGTGATCCAGCCCACCGACGGCGTGCTGGGCATCGGTTCGGGGGGCAACTACGCCGTAGCGGCGGCCCGTGGCCTGTTGGCCCACAGCACGCTGTCGGCCGGCGAGATCGTGCGGCACGCGCTCCAGATCGCCGCGGGGATCGATATCTACACCAACTTGAATATCACCGTGGAGGAAATGGCGTGCGAGACTTGACTCCACGCGAGATCGTGGCGGAGCTCGACCGGCACATCGTAGGCCAGCACGACGCCAAGCGGGCAGTGGCCATTGCCATCCGCAATCGCTGGCGCCGGCAGAATCTGGCCGAGGAAATGCGGTCGGAGGTGGCCCCCAAGAACATTTTGATGATCGGGCCGACGGGAGTCGGCAAGACCGAGATCGCCCGGCGCCTGGCCAAGCTGACCGGCGCCCCATTCATCAAGGTCGAGGCCACCAAGTACACCGAAGTCGGCTACTACGGCCGTGACGTGGAAAGCATGATCCGCGAGCTGGTCGAGAACGCCATCGGGCTGGTCCGCGAGAACGAGCGGGTCAAGGTCGAGGCCGAGGCCCAGCGGCGGGCCGAGGAGCGGCTC
Source organism: Pirellulales bacterium (assembly GCA_040877345.1). Classification (GTDB taxonomy): domain Bacteria; phylum Planctomycetota; class Planctomycetia; order Pirellulales; family JAICIG01; genus JBBDNX01. Next base: position 632 of record JBBDNX010000717.1, on the reverse strand, counting down.
TTGGACCTGTTGGCCCCGCCTCCGGTGGCCTACGAGGGGGACGAAGAGGCGGAGCCGTCCGAGGCGTCGGCCGACCGCGACAAAACGGCCCAGCGGCACAAGCGCACCCGCGAGAAGATGCGCGTCATGCTGGCCGCGGGCGACCTCGACTCGCGCAAGGTCGAGCTGACCCTCGAGCAAAAGGCGGTGCCGATGATGTTTACCGGCATGGGCATGGAACAGGTCGATTTCGACCTGCAGGGGATGTTCGAAAAGATCCTGCCCAAGAACACCAGCCGCCGCGAACTCTCGGTCAAGGACGCTCGCCGCGTGCTGTTCGAGCAGGAAGCCGAAGCGCTGATCAACCAGGACAAGGTGAACTCCACGGCCGTGACGCTGGCCGAAAACGTGGGCATCATCTTCCTGGACGAGATCGACAAGATCACGGCCAGTGAGACGCGCGGGGCGGACGTTTCGCGTCAGGGCGTGCAGCGCGACCTGTTGCCGATCGTCGAAGGCACCACGGTGCAGACGAAGTATGGCTACGTGAAGACGGACCACATCCTGTTCATCGCGGCCGGCGCCTTTCACCGCTCGAAGCCGGCCGACCTGATGCCCGAGCTGCAGGGGCGGTTCCCGATCCGCGTCGAGCT
>JBBDNX010000716.1:0-11169 GCA_040877345.1 Pirellulales bacterium | reverse complement strand
GGCGGCGGGGGAGGGGCGTGGGGGCCTCGGATGTGAACAGGCCGTCGAGCAGGGCTTGCGCGTCGTTGGCCGCTTGCGTGAGGTGGGAGGTCCAGAGGGCGTGCATCAGCCCCGTTGCGTCGAAAGCGTCCGGGCCGAAGCAGCCGATCACGCCGGTGGCAATTTCGTTGTTCAGGTCCTCGTTGGGGCTGTCCGGGCCGAGGAGATTGCGGAAGGCGACCCGGAGCGAAATGAGCAGGATCGACCAGGCCTGCTCGCGCGTCCGCGAGCCGTGGTCGGCCAGGTCGGCGGCAAACTCGCGGGCCGTCTGAGGGTTCACCGCGAACAGGCTCACGTCGGCGACGAGGACGATGTGACCCAGGAGAAGATCGGTCCATCGTTCGCAGGTGCGACGCAGGCGGTTCAACTGCAATGCATCGTGCGAGTCGACGCCCGGGCCGTGGATGAGCAGCGAGAGGGCCCGGTGCCGGGCCTCCAGGTGCCCGCCCAGCACGGCCCGCGCGATCGGTTCGGCATCGTTGGTTTGAGCCCGCTGGTCGTGGGCCGCCAGCAGGCCGGCCCAGACGCGGCTGAGGATCTCGCCGGCGAGGATCTCTTCGATCACGCCTCGGATCTGGGGCCTGGAGACAAGATCAAGGTTCGGGCCGGCGGCCACGGCGGGTTGCTGGGCGACGCCGGCGCACTGAACCGTGAAGTGTTTGATGGCGTGGCCCCAGCGATCGAATCGGCAGCGCGAGGCGGCCCAATATCGCTTGAGCCCCGCCGAGTTGATCCGATGCGGGGTGGCCAACAGCGCTGGAGCGTTGGCCGAGATGAGTGCCGCCAATTCAACCAGGTCGCGTACGTGCATCGGGGCGGCTAACCGAGGGGGTGACGGACGGGTCCGCAGGATCCGTCGAGAGAGCCCGAGGGGACCAAGGCTCTCTCGAACGGAGCTTGCGGCTGCCTGGGAGGGAAAGCAAAGCGGGTGCCAGGCGTGGAGGCCGCGGCAGCCGGCGGCTGGGCCGCCACATCAAGCCATTACCGTGAAAGGCGTTGGAGCAGCCGACGGAGTGCGGGCCGGTCGGCTGAGCGTTGCGTAAGGGCAACGTGGGGTGCTGGAAAGACGACAAGGAGGAATATGGAGAGAGGGGGGCGTCACCGGACGCGGCCAGCCACGTCGGCGACGGGCGACCGGGGGGCCGCTTTGCGATGCGGGCCCCGCAGACCATGGCCAGGCTTGACGAGCGGGCGCCGGGCGGCGCGCCAGGCATTTCGGATCCGGGCACCGATGGATTCGAGCGGCGCGGTGACGGCCGCGGCCGCCCAGACGAACGACATGGGTTCGATCGGGATGCGAAAACGGGCCGAGACGATGGTCAAGGCGTGAAAGACGGTCAGGCTCCCGAAGATAAGCATGGTGGGCCAGAGCCGGCACCAGTGCGAACGGGCGGCCAGCAACCCGACCAGGGCCAGCACGAGCCAGGTGACGGTTGCAGCCCGGTAGAGCCGGTTGGCGGCCTTGGGATTGGTTTCGTCGAAGAGCAGGAAATAGCGGAGCCGCTGCGCGCAGAGGCGCGCGTAGCGGATGGGATGCGATGCGATGAATCGCCAAGCCCTGGCGGCGAGCAGTCGGGAGCGGGCCGGCTCGGTCAGGCCGGCGAATTCGCGATAGCCGCTCGGAGCCAGGAGCACGTCGTCGATATAGAGCGTTTCGTGCCGGGCTTCCCAGAGGGCGCGATCCATGCCGGCCAGCGTGCCGTCGTGGGCCCGGAGCAGCTCCTTGACGGAAGGCTTTGGGATCTTGTCGGTGCCCCAACTGGCGGGATTGTTGCCTTGCCAGAAGGCATAACCCAAGGTCGACTTGATGAACACCAGCTCGCCATGCACCCGATGATTGCGCCACAGCCAGGGGGAAATCACGATCAGCGTTGCGGCGGTCATGATGGCCAGGCGGCCCAGGGACGGCACGATCCAGGCACAGCGGCGGGTTTCCAGCGAAGCCGAGCGTGGTGGAAGGCACAGCATCACCGCCACCACCGGCAGTGCCAGGACCAGGATTGGATCCAGGAGCAACAGCACCCCAGACAAAAGACCCATCGAGAGAGCTTTCACCCGGCCAGCGGTCCAGCCGGAGGCGGCCAGTGCCAAGAGCAGCGTCAGACAGGCGGCCGACCAGACGGCCACCTGGATATGGGTGACCATGTAGAGGTGCGCGGGGTAGAGGGCGGCCCCGATGCCGGCGATCCAGCCCAGCGTGCGGGTGGCGGGCATCAGCGACCAGGCCAACCAGGCGGCGGCCAGGACGACCACGGTCCCGGCCGCGCATTGGAGGACCTGCATGGCCAGCAGGGCGGCATCCGAGCCGGGTCCGAGCAACCAGTAGAGGCCTGCCAGCATGGCCGGGTAGAGCGGCGCCTGCTGCGAGGTCGGCCCGAAGGTGCCCAGGAATCTTGTGCTGAAGCCGCGGCCGGCCAGCAGGTTCTCCGCGATCTCGCCATGCTCGTAGGTCACTGGGGCCGCATGCGTTGCCGATAGCGCCCAAACCACACCCAGCCGGAGGAGGAAGGCCAAGAGTGCCAAGGCAACCAGACCATATAGCCGGCGGCGGGTCTGGCGGCGGTGGGGCTCCCGCCCGCCTTCTTGAGTTGGGGGCTGTGAGGCAGGCATGTGCCGCCCAGATGGCCGTGGATCAGCGAGCCGCAGCGCGGGCCGCGGCAATCAACGGGGCGGATTCTAATGCTGAATCGGTCTGGGGAGCCAGAGCAGTTCGGGGGGCGCGAACCGTCGAATTGCTCAGATTCTACCCCCGGCTCGCAGAATGGGCCTTGTCTCGGCATCGAAGCAATTGTGTGCCGTTCCTCGAAACCCATTCACGAAACGAGACCGCATATCGATATCCTGGGCGAACACGGTCATCCAAATCGACCATCCGCCTCGCGAAATCGCAGTCAGGCAAATCAAGCTTCGCATTTCCAGAGTATCGTTCGCTTGCAAGAGCTTGAATGCTTGCAAGGCGATCCCCCAAACTTCGTTGCGCTTTAGCCAGCGGCGGTCGCGACCGCTGAATCGCGGATGGCCGGGGACCCTGTCGAGACCCGTCAATTCAAGCGTTCTCGATGCAATCGCGTGTTGTGCCTCGGTCAGACCGTGCCCGACCTTGGGTGCCTGGTCCAGTTCGTACTGAAAGAGCCGAGCCGTATTGTCCTGGTCCGGCCAGAAATAGTCGCCCACGGCGACATCCCGATCGGCCTTGATCGGGTTGCAGTAATCACAGGCGAGCAGAAAGTTGCTCCATTCGCGCTCGCTTGAGGGATGCAAGCTCTTGGGAGACACGTGCTCGACAGCGACCGCGCTGTGCAGCGCCACCTCGCAGTAGGAGCAGAAGTCGCCAATCCTTTGAATCAGCATGTCCCGCGCATCGCGGTAGTGTCTGAACAGGACCGGCTTGCCGTCATGATCCAGGGGCGCGTCACCCCGTTCGACGGGCCGCATTACCGCCCCTCTCCGTTGAATCCGTATGCGGTCCGCTGCATCTCAAGAAATGCCTGGTACGCCGGATCATCACTGAACGGCAGGATGAGCTCGTCGAGCCGTCGCTTCAACTGTTCCTTTTCCGCCGGGGTAGCATTGTTGGCGTCTTCCAACAGAGCAAAGTATTTCTTGGCCGTTTGGAGCATGTCCTGGTATCGCCTGCTCCGCTGGGGCAGTTCGATTCCTTGAACCTCCTCGGTGATATCTTCAACGCTCTTGTTTACGAACCCGGTGGCGCCCGGGTCATCAAGATTCAGTAGCTGCACGCCAGCGGTCGAGGGTAGGGACTGGATTACGAATGGAGAGTGCGTCGTTGCGACAAACTGAACGTTGGGAAAGGCGCGCAACAGGTCGCCGACGACTCGACGCTGCCACTTTGGGTGCAAGTGCAAATCGATTTCATCAACAAGGACCACTCCCGGTGTCCCCCGGGCTGCGTCTGCTTCAAGCGCGGGGTTCAGCGTGGCGCAGCGGACGGCAATGTCGGCGGCGATCGCCAGCATGTTGCGGAAACCGTCGCTCAAATAACTGAAAGGCAATTCCTGCTCGGCAAACCTGAGCATCAACTCATCTCGTGCTACGTCAAAGAAGACGTGTTTTGCCTCGGGCACGCAGGCCAGAACCGCCCCGCGGCAGGCTTCGAGGGTCGCCGACGGCCGCTTGCGCTGGATCGCGGCGATCTCCTGCGTTTTGAACCAGGCTACAAGGCGCTTCTCGTCGGATGCCGGATTAAGGCAATCCAGATAGCCGGCAAACCGGCTGTGGGGCCCAAGCGTCTCGACTTCGCGTTGGCGTAACTGCACCCAGAGCCGGCCAGTGCCATAATACGAGACTAAAGGCAGAATCGCGGACTGCCCGGCTTTTATCCTATGTCGCAGCCGGTTGCCGGCGGCACGAACCCAGTTTGCCGCCCGGCGCGTCGTTCGGCCGTCGAAACTAGTCAACGCGCGTCGCCACTCGCCCGTGTGCCCGGCGACTTCACCCTCGCAATGAATTGCCGCGGGAAACTGCGGCTCCGCTGTAACCGTTTCTCCGTGCAGATAGAACTGTAATCGTACTTCGTCGCGATGAATACTTCGTGCCGCCGCCGGGGCGGGGAATCCCAAGAAGAGCCCACCAAGTCCCACCGCCAGCCCATCGAGCACCGTGGTCTTGCCCGCGGCATTGTCGCCGATAACGAGGTTGAATCGCGGCGCTAGTCGAAACTCCCGCTTTGCAAAACAATTGAAATTCTCAAATTGGATTCTATCGATTCTCATGTAACCTGCTCCCGGCATCAGCTTTTATGCCGCTGGATCATATGCAGATCTACCGCGCCATCGCCATGGTTTCCCAGAGCAGGCGGTAGTAGCGCATGACGCGGATGGGGTCGCTGGTGGGCTGGCCTTCTTCCAATAGCGTCCAGCCTTGGAAGCCGGCCTCGTTCAAGAGGTCGAACAGCTCGCGCCAGGGGTAGCTGGTGATCAGATCGTGGATGTGGATCGTGCCGAGCCGGTCCTTGACCAGGTTGAAGTTGTGCCGCAGACCTTGCCCCTCCAGGTCGGCCGCGTTCGAGTTCCAGCAGACGGTGGCGCCCGGGTGGTCGGCGACGTCCATGATCGTCTTGATGTGCTCGAGGTTGTCGGTGCCGCGGCCGTGGACCTCGAGGCGGATGGCCACGCCGTAGCCTTCGCCGAAGGCGGCCACCTCGTACAGGGCGCGGCCGATCTGCTCGAGCGTTTTTTCGACGGGCACTTCGGTCGGCAAGCCGTTGGGGCGGACCTTGACTCCGGTGCCGCCGCAGTCGTGGCAGAGCTTGATGAAGGCCTTGGTTTCCTCAATGTTCTTTTTGACGACCGATCGGTCGGGCGAGTGGTACTCGCAGGCGCTGCCCAGGCCGACCAGGTCGATGCCGCTTTCGGTGAAGCGGGCAGCCACTTCCTTGCGCTGGGCGGCCGATAACGTGGGCTCGACGCCGTGCTTGTGGGTGCTGCGCAGCTCGACGCCGGCGAAGCCGGTCTGCCGGCAGTTTTCGATGAGGGTGGGCAAATCCCAGTCGGCGCCCCACATGTAGGTGACTAATCCCAGTTGCATGGCGTCCTCGCGGTGAGCAATAGGGGACAGACGCGCCGGCAGGCGCGCTTTGGCGGGTCCATGCTAAGCCCGGCAACCGCCTAGAGCAACTCGTCGAGTTCGTCGACCAGGCTGCCGAAATGGGCCAGGGCCGTATCGACGGGTCCGGGCTGGCGCATGTCGACGCCGGCGTCGCGCAGGAGGTCGAGCGGATCCTTGGAGCAGCCGAGGTGAAGGAAGTTGAGGTAGTCGGCCAGCTCCTGCCGGCCTCCCTCGGCGACCCGCTTGGCCAGGGCGATGGCGGCCGCCATGCCGGTGGCGTACTTGTAGACGTAAAACGCCTTATAGAAGTGGGGGATGCGGAAGCACTCCAGCGACAACTGCTCGTCGAGCGTGAAATCGGGTCCGAAGTAGGCTTCGAGCAGCTCGCGGTAGACGCTCTTGAAGCGGTCGACGGTCAAGGGCTCGTTCAGCTCGGCCAGCTCGTGCGTGATTTTTTCGAACTCGGCGAACATGGTCTGCCGCAGCAACGTGGCCCGGATCGAGTCGATCTCGCGGTTGATGAGGAAGGCCCGTTCGCGAACGCCGGCGGCCCGCGACATCAGGTGCCTGCTCAAGAGCTGCTCGTTGAAGGTGCTGGCCACCTCCGCCACGAAGATCGTGTAGCCGTAGTATTGGTACGGCTGGCCGCGGGCCGAGTAATAGGAGTGCATGGAGTGGCCCGCCTCATGGGCCAGCGTGAACACGTGGTCGAGCACGTCGGCCTGGTAGTTCATCAGGATGTAGGGCGCGCCGTCGTACGAGCCGCTGCTGAAGGCGCCGCTCTGCTTGCCCTGGTTTTCGTAGCGGTCGCACCAGCGGCCCGACAGGCCCTCGGCCAGCACGCGGCAGTATTGTTCGCCCAGCGGGCGCAGGGCCTCGACCACCACGTCGACCGCCTGCTTCCAGGTGTGCCGTTTTTCCAGGTCGCTGAGGATCGGCACGTAGGTGTCGTAGTGATGGATGTCGGCCAGACGCATCTTGCGGCGCCGCAGGTCGTAATAGCGGTGCAGGGCGGGCAGGTGGCGGCGGACCGAGACGATCAGATTCTCGTACACGGCGGCCGGCACGTTGTCTGGAAAGAGGGCGGCGTCCAGCGATCCGGAGAATCCGCGCGCGCGGGCATGGAACACGTCGCGCTGGATCGCGCCGCCCAGCGTGGCGGCCAAGGTGTTTTCGTGGGCCGCAAACTGCCGGTAGTACTGCTCGAAGGCGGCCTGCCGCACGGCCCGGTCGGGCGAGTGCAACAGCGCGGAGAACGAGGCGTGGCTCAGCTCGATCTGCTGGCCGCGTTCGTTGGCGATCAGGCCGAACTTGAGATCGGCGTTGTTGAGCTGGCGGAAGATCTGGGGTGCGGCCTCCGACATCTCGCTCTGCATGGCCAGCAGTTTTTCTTCGCGGTCGCTGAGCGTGTGGGGCCGATAGCGGAGCAGCCGCTCGAGCAGGAGCCGGTAGGGGGCCAGCTCGCGCGAGGCGAGGAACTGTTTCATCCGGCGAGGGGGGATGGCCAGGATCTCCGGGCGCACAAAGCTGGCTTGCTGGGCGGCGCGGCTGGATGCGTTGCGGTGCCTCAAGAGCATCCGCTGATAGTCGCTGTTGGCGGTGTCTTCGGCCGACTTGAGAAAGGCGTAGGTGCCCAGCTTTTCGCCTTCGCGATCGAAGCGGGTATCGAACTTCAGGCAGTCGGCCAGCGTGCGGGTCGACTCGCCCAGGCGGCCCTGGTACTTCGCGTAGCCCCTGATGCGCTTTTCCCAGCGCGTGAAGGCCCGCTCCCAATCGGCGTCCGAGGCGAACAGCGTGGAAAGATCCCACTGGTCCGCCGGCTTGACCTCGCTTCGGCGGGGCACGCGCCGGACTTTGGCAGCGGTTTTGAGCATGGCTTACCAGCGCAGGATGGCGGTGCCCCAGGCGAGGCCGGCGCCGAAGCCGCTGATCAGGATGCGGTCGCCTCGCTTGATGCGGCCCTGGTCAAAGGCTTCGTCCAAGGCCAGCGGAATGCTGCCGCCCGACGTGTTGCCGTAGCGATCGAGGTTCAACATCACCTTGCGGCGCTCGATGCCCAGCACGTCGGTGGCGGCATAGATGATGCGGATGTTGGCCTGGTGCAATACGACCAGGTCGATGTCGCCGGCTTTCATCTGGGCCGCCTCGAGCACGTCGGTGATCGACTGGTCCAGGAGCCGGACGGCCCACTTGAAGACGGCGCGGCCGTCCATCTGCATGTATTGCAGGCCTTGCTCGAGCCGTTCGCACTCGATGGGCATCCGCGAGCCGCCCATGGGACGGCTGAGCAAGCCGGCGCCGGAGCCATCGGAACCGAGGGCATACGAGATGAGGCCCTGCTCTAAGCTGCCCGGGGCCAAGAGGACCGCGCCGGCGCCGTCGCCGAACAAGGGGTAGGTCCGCTGGTCCTTGGGATTCAAGACGCGCGAATTGCAGTCGGCCCCGATCACCAAGGCCCGCCGGCTGCAGCCGGTAGCGACGAATTGAGCGCCGGTGATCATGGCGTATACAAAGCCGGCGCAGGCGGCTTGCATGTCGACGGCCGGCGCTCGGATGCCCAGCCGGTCCTGCACCAGGCAGGCAGTGGCAGGGAAGGACATGTCTGGGGTGAACGTGCCGACCAGCACCAGGTCGATTTCGTCGGGGCTGACGCCGGCCCGATCGAGGCAGCGCTGGGCGGCCCGCACGGCCAGGTCGCTGGTGGCCTGATGGGGAGGCGCATGGCGGCGCTCGCGAATGCCGGTCCGCTGCACGATCCAGGCCGGGTCGAAGCCGAGCGAAGCGTGCAGGTCATCGTTGGTGACGACCGGATCTGGCACGTAGCTGCCGGTGGCCAAGACCTGCACGCCGGTCAGCTTCCGCAAGGGGGCATGATAGTTGGAAGGGGTTTCACTCATCATGGTCACCGGCCGGCGGGCGGCGTGTCGATCCAACGCCGCTGGCGATAAGACTCCAGCACGGCGTCGGCGACGAGCTGGGCATTCAGTCCGTCATAAAAACTCGGAACCGCCTGCCTGCGGGCAACGATGGCGGAAACGAACTCCCAGACCAGGTCGTAACGAAACACGGTGGCCGGCTTTCCCTGGCTCGGATCGCGCGGACTGCCGGAGGGTTTTAAGAACTCGGCGGGCACCGGCTCGGGGGCCAGGTCGCGGCCGCTCTTGCCCAGTAGTATTGTATTGGGCTCGTGCAGCCGGTACACGGCTGAACCCTCGGATCCGTTGATTTCGGCCCACTCGTGCCCGAAGCCGTCGCGATGGTAGCCCTTGGCCAGCGTGGTGCCTTCCCAGACGCCCACCGCCCCGCCTGCGAACTCGCCGATCAGGCTCGACCAGTCGTCGACGTTCGAGGGTTCGCAGGAGCGGCCATCCGGCGTCGTGGTGCGCGGCGCAAAGCGGGCCACGGCGCCACAGACCCGCGTGAGCGGACCCAAGAGGTCGATGGCAAAGTCGATGCGGTGGATGGTCATGTCGAACAGGTCGCCGGCTCCCGCCAGATGCTGGTATTGCCGCCAGCCCCAACTGATCTCGGGCAGGTCCAGGAACCGCTGCGAGCGGAAATGCCGTGGCTCGCCCAAGGCGCCGGTCGTCACCAGGTGCTTCATGTACCGCATGGCGGGGGCAAAGCGGTAGGTGAAGGCGGTCATGTGGACCACGCCGGCGTCGCGGGCCGCCTCGTACATCTGGCGGACTTCGCCGGCATTCAGGCCCAGCGGCTTTTCGCACATCACGTGCTTGCCGGCACGGGCGGCCGCCACGGCGATCGGGCGGTGGGTGAAGTTGGGCGTGGCGATGATCAGTGCGTCGATGTCGCGGTCGGCGCAGAGGGCCTCGGCGTCGGTGCTGGTTTTTCGCACCCCCCACTCGCTGCGCCGCCGCGCGAGCAAGGCGGGATCGGCATCGCAGACGGCCACCAGCCGGGCGCGCGGGTCCAGCGCGATGGCCGGGACGTGGTGATAGTCGCTGACCGCGCCGGCACCGACGATGGCGATCCGCAGCGGTTGATCTGATTTGACGGCGGCCATTGCTGTACACTGAAAAGCGAGGCAAGGCGCCAGAGGGCCTTGCCGCGGCGGGACTTGCGCGGCGGCATTGCGACAATAAAGCCCTGGCGCCCTAGAGGATTGAACCCGACAGCCTAAGGCTTTCGCGAAGGCTCCACAAGGCCGGCGCGAGGCCATTTTTGCCGGGCCGCCGTGAGTGTGCGAGCATGTGCCTGCTGGTCATCGATTGGAAGCTCTTGCCGGAGGCGCCGGTGTTGGTGGCTGCCAACCGGGAGGAGGCCTTCGACCGGCCGGCCCTGCCGCCGCGGATCGTGAAGGGGGCGATTTCCACGGAGGAGCGCAGCCGGCGGGGGGATCAAGCCGGCTCGGTTGCTCCCCGGGTGCTGTGCGGCATCGACGAGCGGGCGGGCGGGACATGGCTGGGGGTGAACGAGCACGGGCTGCTAGTGGCGGTGACCAATCGCCGGACCGCGGTTCGCACGGCGCCACTGCGTTCGCGTGGGACGCTCTGCCAAGAGCTGCTGGATAGTCCGGGGGCGGAGGAAGCCAGCCGGCGGGCCATGGAGGAGCTGGCCCGGGGCAGTTACGCGGGGGCCAACTTCGCCTGTGTCGACTTTGAAAGCGGCTGGGTGATCCACGCCGGCGACCGGCTGGAACGGATCGAGCTGGCGCCGGGGCGGCATCTGATCACCAACCAGGACCTGAACGACCCGGCCGATGGCAGGCTGAGCCTGGCCCGGCGGCTGTTCGATCAGCAGGAGATTGGCTCGGCGGCCGAGTTTCTGGCCACGGCCCAGAGGGTTTGCAGCCATCGGGTCGAGAGCCCGCTCAGCGAAAGCGAGCCTGCCTCGCAGGTGTCGATCGTGCTGCGGACAGAGGTCGGGGGGACGGTGTCTTCGTCGTTGATCGCCTTAACCAGGCGGCCGGAGGAGGCCGTGTACCTGTATGCGCCCGGTCCGCCGGATATTACGGCGTACGAGGATTACTCGCATCTCGTCAAGGATTTGCTTGCTGGCCTGCCGGGGCAGTGGTAATCTCATGGTCAGGTCCGCCGCCTGAAGAGGCACTTTTCGCGGGCGGGCGCGTCACGTTCGTGACGGTTTGAAGTAGACGGGGCAGCGAGGATATGCGTCCTGGCCCGATCCTGCTGGCACATTTCTCAACAGTTCTCCCAAAGTGGCGCTCGGGCCTTCGGCTTTGAACGGAAAGGAGGGGTCCCGCTTCTCAGTTGTATTCGTTTCGGATTGGAACAGAGCTCAGGAACAGGAGACATGTGATGACCCGGTGCAGACAGTCCAGTTTCGTTTTGGCCATTTCCCTCTTGGCCTTTGCATGCGCGCTGCTCGGGCTTGCGAACAGCGCCAGAGCAGACAACAAGAACGCGGATGCCGGTGCCTCCGGACCGGAAGAGAGAATCAAGCAGGCGCTGGAGGCGCCGACCGAGTTGGATTTCATCGATACGCCGCTGAACGATGCTATCGACATCCTGAAGGCCAGGCATGGAATCGAGATCCAGTTGGACGGCCCGGCCCTGCTCGACGCCGGAGTCGGCTCGGACA
>JBBDNX010000715.1:0-2035 GCA_040877345.1 Pirellulales bacterium | reverse complement strand
AGGGGGAATCGGAAGGGGGGAAGGGGGGAAGGGGGGATGGGGGGATGGACGAAGACTGGGGCACGCTTATCGCTTTGGCGCCAGGCACCCGCGATGAGGCGAGGGAAACGGGGCCAGTTGCAGGGAGCTGGGCGAGCTCGATGAGCTGGGACTCAAAGGGCTGGAGGAGGTCCATGAGGCGTTCGATGAGCTCGCAAGCGGAAATTCCGTCGTGCCGGCCCTCGACGTAGAGGCGGCCGATGGGTCGAGCACCGGCGAGGAGGGGCACCTCGGCCCGCCAGATGTCGTCGGCGGTAGAGAGGGAGTCGCGGCGCCAGGAGGCGTGGTAGCCTTCCTGGACGGCGGGGAGGTTGACGTCGAGGCGGATGGCGCTGAGGTTGAGCTTGCCGGCAAACTCGGTCAAAGAGTCCCAGAGCAACTCCCATTGACGGCTGCCCTGGAGACGGATGGCCGCCTGGTGGGTGCGCAGCGGGCCGGCACCCATGGGATGGAGCATGGAAAGGCCGAGGGCCCTGAGGCGGCTGGCGACCAACTGGAGCTCGACGTGTCCGAAGGCGCGGGTGGCGATGAGGGTGGCGACGACGGTGAGTGCGGTGAGGATGGCGAGCAAGTCGTTGTGGAGCCAGACGCTGAGCAGGGCGCCGAGACAGGTTACGGCGCAGCAGAGGGCGATGCCGATGACGACGCGGACGTTGTCGCCATAGGCGGCGAGGAGGCAGTGGTGTAGATGGCCGCGGTCGGTGGTGTAGATGCTGCGACCTGTGAGCTTGCGTCGAATGATGGCGGCGAGGGAATCGAAGATGGGGATGGCCCAGATGGCCAAGGGAGCGGCGAGGGCCACGGTGGCGGGACCCTTGAGGGTGGCCCGGATGGCGAGGGCGCCGACGACGAGCCCGATGAGGAGGCTGCCGGCATCGCCGAGGTAGATGCGGGCGGGTGGGCGGTTGAAACAGAGAAAGCCGAGGAGACTGGCGGCAAAGGCGAGGGCGAGGAGGGCCTCGGCGGGATGACCGGAGATGTGGGCCATGGCGGCGATGGCGAGGCTGAGGATGACGCCGACGGTGGTGGCGAGTCCGTCGACTCCGTCGATGAGGTTGACGGAGTTCATGGCGCCGAGGAGCCAAAAGATGGTGAAGGGGACGGCGAGCAATCCGAGGCGGATATCGAACTCGAAAACGGAGACGTTCTTGATGACGAGGCCGGCGGCGAGGAGGATTCCGGCGGCGCAGAGCTGACCCAGGAGCTTGTGGCGGCCGCGGAGGCCGACGCGGTCGTCGACGAGGCCGACAAAGACGATGACGGCGCTAGCGGCGAGGAGGGCGGCGAGCTCCCAGGGTTTGGCGAGGAGGAGAAGTCGAACGGGCTCGGAGAGGAGAAGGGCCAAGGCGATGGTGAGGCCGGCGGCGACGAGGACTGCGAGGCCGCCGCCGAGGGGGACGGCCTGACCGTGGAGCTTGCGGTGGCCATCGGGGCGGTCGGTGAGGCGGCAGCGGCGAGCCAGAGCGCGGACGAGGGGGGTGGCCAGGGTGGAGGCGAAGAAGGCCGCGGCGGCGATAAGGAAGAGCGTGGTGAGCGGCAGTGCGGCGGGAGAGGAGGCCATGAGGATGCTCGTTGGGAAGGAGTCGGGATCAGGATTGGGCCTGGTAACGGTAGTCGGGCCGGTAGGAGTTGTCCTCCTTGCCGGTGACGACGGTGCCGAGGACTCGGATACCCAGGGCGGTGAGCCGATCGTGGGCGGCCTGGATTTTGGGGGCGCGGCTGACGTCGCGGAGGACGGAGAAGAGGGCGGCGTCGACGTGTCGGCCGACGAGGAGGGCATCGACGACGGGCAGGACGGGTGAGCAATCGACGATGACGAAGTCGAAGCCGGCCTTGAGCTGATCGAACAACTCGGCGAGTTCGGGTCGGGCGAGGGCGGCGAGGGATTGGTCGTCGCAGGCGCCAGCGGGGAGGAGGCTGAGATTGGGGGCGCGGGTGGGTTGGATGCAATCGGACAAGAGCGCCTGGCCGCGGAGGAGGTCGCAGACGCCGGGTC
>JBBDNX010000714.1:0-11214 GCA_040877345.1 Pirellulales bacterium | reverse complement strand
CAGCCCGCCGCGGCGGGGGCTGCCGGTCCATTTCTCGAGCAAATCGACCGCGGCCAGGCCGCCTTGGGCGCCCAGCTTCAGCCCGGCCAGGATCGCGGAGCGGATTGCTCCGGCCTCATCCGGCTTGCGGTCGATGGCCCGCAGCGCGGCGATCGACAGTTGGAGCGTGGTGTCGTCGGCGAAGTCGAGCGTCCGCACGAGATAGGGGAAGTACTCGGGCGACGGCTCTTGCGACATGCCCCGCGCGATCTGCTCGCGACGGTCGGGCAAGTCTTCGAACAGCTTGCCGAGCGTCTCGCGGGCCGTGAGAGATTTGCTCTTGGCCAGTGATTCGATGGCCACGCCCACCATGGCCTCACCGCCGGACTGGCCGGGATCGCCGTCCAACTGGGCCATTACCAGCCGCACCAGCTCTTCGTACCCGGCGATGGCCTCCGGTTCGCTCTTGCTCAGGATCAACCTCGCGGCGAAGGGCCGCCGCTGCCATCCCTCGACGAGCCGCCGGCGGTCCTCGGCCGGCACGTGCGCGAGGTGTTCGGCCATGATGTTTTCCAGCCAGCGGCCGAAGCTGTGCCCGCCTTCCCAGTCCTCGGTCGTCTGGTACCAGTCGAAGAGGCGGCCGTTGAGCTCGGACGTCCAGCCAGCAGCCAGGTAGCTGGTGACCAAGGCGTAGTGGATCTGAAGGGCCTGGCCCGGCGAGGCTTCCATTGCCTCCAGGATCGCGGCGGCGGCCTGGGGCTCTTGGAGGTGGCACAAGATGCGGCTCGCCTCCATCCGCAAGGCATCGTCTGCACTCAGCGGGTCAGCACCGGGCGAAGGCGCCTCGGCAAAGGCCGCCAGCAAACGCCGCTTCAATTCGTCGATCTGCGGACCGTCGGCGCCGGCCGAGAGCGTCAGCTCGATCATCCGCAGTAGCTCCAGTTTTAAACCATCGTCGCCCCGCCAGCACGCGTCCCAGATCGAAAGCTCGTGCCGCAGTGCCTCGACGGGCGGTAATGCGTCGGTCCCCAAGCGGTGCAGTGCCAGAAGGCCATGCGTGACGGCGCGCGGATCATCGGACACGAGGATTTGCCTGCGCCACTTTTCGACCGGCACGCGCTCCAGCGCCAGCCGGGCGGCAAACCGCGCGAAGCGGTCGCTACCGGCCAGCAACTGCATGAGCGGCTCGACCGGCGCTTCCAACCCGCTGGCGACAAACGCTTCGGCCGCCCGGCGGGCCACGTTCGGCGATCGATCCGCGAGCAGCCCGCCCAGCGCCTCGGCCACGGCCGGTGCGGCATGCTCTTCGAGCAGCCAGGCGGCAAAGGCGCGCACCTGCTGGTCGTCGTCGCTGGTGAGCTGGATCAGCAGTTCGGTGGACGGCGGCGGACCCAACTGGGCCAAGAGCGTGAGAGCGCGGGTTTGCTCTTGGGGTTCGCCGCGGCGGGCCTTTTGCACCAGGCCAGCCTCCCAGTCAACGCCCAGGCGGTCCTTGATCTTTGCAAACGCCTCGCGGGCCCAGGCCGACGAGGGCTGCGGCATGGCCAAGGCATCGGCCAGCGTCTCATCGGCCGGCGACCGCCGAGGCGCGTCGCGATAAGTGACGCGGTAGAGGCCACCCTCGGTGCGGCGCCCGCCGGTGGCGAAGACCAACGAGCCGTCGCGGTCGACCTCCACGTCGGAAACGTTCAGCGGATTGCCGGTGACCAGGTTTTCCCAGGTCCCGGCATAGCTCGATCCCTTCCGTTCCAAGCGCACGGCGCCGATCCGCCCCATCGACCAATCGCAGGCGATCAAAGCACCCCGGTACGACGGGGGGAAGTGGTCGTGCTCGTAGAACACGACGCCGGTCGGCGAGCCGCGGCCCACGTCGACCGCCGCCGGCAGCGAGTCGAAGTAGTAGTCGGGCCACTTGCCGGCGTTGCTCCGCCAGCCAAACTCCGCCCCGGCGGTGCAATGCGTCACGCGCACCGGTTTGTAGAACGGCATGCCGACTTCCCATTCCATGTCGCTGTCGAACGTGAACATCTCGCCGGCCGAGTTGAAGGCGATGTCGTAGTGGTTGCGGAAGCCGCCAGTGACCAGCGACCAGCGCTTGGCGTCAGGCGAGAACCGCCAAATGGTGCCTCCCGGGGCAGGCACTCCGGCCGCGTGCCCGTTCGGGTCCTCATAACGCGGCTGCAGCAGATCGCCCTCGTAGTAGTCGCGGATGGGGCTGGTCGGCTCGGGCTCGTGGGTGATCCAGGCATGGTTGCCGAGGTTGTGGTACATTCGGCCGTCGGGGCCGAGCACCACGCTGTGCGGGCCGTGTTCGCCCATCCCTCCTCGGTATTTCGTGACCAACTGCACCTCGTCGGCCACATCGTCGTGGTCGCGATCGGGCAAGGTGTACATGCCGGTGCCGTGCGGACCGTTGCCCACGGCGTAGAGCTCGTCGCCCACGGTGCAAAGGCCCTGGCAGTTGGTCACGGCGTTAGTGTACTCGACGACCCGGTCGAACACGCCGTCGCCGTCGTCGTCGATCACGTGCAGGATCGGTCCCCCCTCGCGCGAGGCGACCAGCCTGCCGCGATTGCCCCAGGTAATCGCCACCAGCGAGCCGACCAGCTCCGGTTCGGCGATCCGCTCGATGTCGAACCCTTCGGCCAACTGGTAGCGGTCGAGATAGCTGTCGGGAAACTCGATCGACTTCCAAGGCGAGTCGGCGTGCGGGCCCAGGTCTTGCACCTCCCGCCAACCGCGCGCGTCGAATCCCGCCGCCAGCCATGCCTGGCCGGGTTCGTCGCGCGTGGCCAGCCAGCCGGCGGGCGAATCGAAGCTGATCGCCCGGCCGCCCTGGCCGCGGATCTCGCCATCGACCAGGATGCCGGCCTTGCCGCCTGGGGTGTCCGCCTCGATCGCGATCACGTTGGAGCCGCGCTCGACGATGCCGTTCAGGTTGTAGCGGTAGCTCTTCGACGATGTGCCTTTGTTCTTGGGTTCACCGCCGCCTTCGCCCACGCGTTTGCCATTCACCCACAGCACGAACTGGCCATCGCTGGCTATCCGCACGGCGCCCGTCGACGGTTCCGTGGCTCGCACTTCCCTGCGGAACCAGACCTTGCCCGGCGGCGCCTCGGCGGCTTGGTGGCCCTCGTCGAACCACATCCAGTGCGCGTCGACCGGCGTTTGGGCCTGGCAGTCGCCGTCATGGGTTAAACCGACCAGGGCCAAGGCCAAAGCGGCCAGGGCCGTTGCGCGCGGGGAACAATCGAGATGCATGAAGGCAGAAGGAGGAAGGAAGAAGGTGGAAGGAGGAAGCTGGAAAAAGGAGGGTGGAAAACCGGCTGACGCGCCAGAACTCTGGCGAGTTCTGCTACGCACCAGGCGGCCGCGGGTGTCTGCCGTCTGTCGTCTATCATAACTGAGGGGGCAGGGGGGAGGAAGGTGGAAGGTGGAAGGTGGAAGGTGCCAGAACTCTGGCGAGTTCTGCTACCTAGAAGTCAGAGGCGCGGGTTCTGAGTTTTTCCTTGACTCGCGCGGTTGGCGGCGACCATGATCGGGCGCATGCAACCAGCCGATTCAACGAATGACCGAGCCGCCGGGCTTCGGCTCGACGTTTCCGCCGTGCGACTTACGCCAGCCGACCGCCAGCCGGTCGCGGCGCTGCTCGAAGCTTTGTCGGAAGACGTGGCGCCGCTGGCCAATATGGACGTGGGCCAGGCCGAGCCGGCCACCATCTATCGGCCCGAATAGCGAGCAGCCGAGCCATGCCGCAGCCAGGTTGCCTGGAAATCGCCTCGGCCGTGCAAACGCACCAGCGGACGGCCCGCGAAGTGACCGATGAGGCGATCGAACTGGCCGAGCGCTTGCAGGCCGTGCAGCCCTCGTTTATCACGCTGGCGGCCGACCGGGCACGCCGGCAGGCCGAGCAAGTCGATCGCAAGCTGGCCGACGGCGCCCGACTGCCCCTGGCTGGAGTGCCCTTTGCCGTCAAGGACCTGATCGACGTCGCGGGTCTGCCGACCACCTGCGGCTCCAGAGTTTTTGCCAAGGCCGTTGCCGAGACCGATGCCACCGTGGTGGAGCGCTTGGGCGCCGCCGGGGCCGTGCTCTTGGGAAAACTGAACCTGCACGAGTGCGCCTTCGGCTTCACCGGCGAGAACGCGCATTACGGCAACGTGAAGAACCCCTGGGACGCCACGCGCGTCGCCGGCGGCTCCAGCAGCGGCTCGGCGGCGGCCGTGGCGCACGGCATTTGCCCTTTCACCCTGGGCAGCGACACGGGCGGCTCGATCCGCCTGCCGGCCGCCTTGTGCGGGCTGGTCGGGCTCAAGCCGGCGTACGGCCGCGTCAGCAGGGCAGGGGGGGTGCCGCTGTCGTGGACCATGGACCACGTGGGTCCGCTGGCACGGACGGCGGCCGAGACGGCCCTGGTGCTTTCGGTGATGGCGGGGCGTGACGAGGCCGATGAATCGACGAGCCGGCGTGCGGTGCCCGATTACGCGCAGCGCTTAGACGGCACGATCGAGGGCTTGCGGATCGGCGTCCCGCGCCGCTGGTTCTTTGAAGATCTGTCGGACGAAGTGGCGGAAGCGGTCGAGGCGGCGTTAGTTCGGCTCAAGGAGTTGGGCGCCGCCACCGTCGATGTCGAGCTGCCCTATCTCCCGGAGGTGGTGGCGGCCCACCGTGCGATCATCTTCGCCGAAGCATCGTCGTATTATCAACCTTACCTGGGTCCGCCTGGTTCTTCCGGCGGAGAAGCGGCCGATTTCGGCGCGGACATTCGTCCCTTGTTGTTGGCCGGGCAGTTCATTTCCGCGGTCGACTACCTCAAGGCCCAGCGAGCGCGGCGAGTGATCCGGTCGGCGTGGACCAAAGTGTTTGCCGGCGTCGACTGTCTGGCCACGCCCACGTCGCCGGTGGTCGCCACGCGTTTCGGCCAGCAGACCGCCTCGCTATCCGGCAAGGAAAAGCCGCTGGTGCGCGCCTATCTCGACCTGACGTTGCCCTTCAACTTTTCCGGGCATCCAGCGCTGTCGGTGCCCTGCGGGTTCGCCGGCAATTTGCCGATCGGCCTGCAGCTCGTCGGCAGGCCCTTTGCGGAAGCGACGATTCTGGGCGTCGCCCATCAGTACCAGCAAGCCACCGACTGGCACACCCGCCGGCCAGGTGTGAGTCAGTCTTGAACATCGATTGATCAGTTTCGGCAAGGCATGCGCCAGGGTGCTAGCCTGTCTAACCTAAACAAGATCCAGCGCCGTCTTGAGGCACGCGTCGACACGATGCATGAGCGTCTTCGGCAGAGCGCCGATCCTGGCGATGAGTAGCTGCTGGTCATAGGTCAGCAGGTTCTCACACTGCACCATGGAATTCTGCCGCAGGCCCGACTGCTGTCCCTCGGCCGTAGTGATGTCGATGAATAGCTGCGTTGTGGATGCCCGATGCGTCGAGCGAGTGACGGCGGCCAGGATCGTGTCATCAATGCGACTATTGAGTGCGTCCGCCTGGATTACGAGGGCCGGACGAACCTTGCTGCCGGTGCGGTCGCTGAACGGGTAATCGACGAGCACGACGTCGCCGCGGGAGACGTTCATGACTGGCGGCGTGGATCAAGGTCGTCGTAGGTGTCCATCGCCGGGTCCTCCCACCCGGCGCGCCGTCCGAACTGCCGCAGGTGAAACAGCCGTTCCTGCTGGGTCACTGGATCCTCTTCAAACAGCGACTTGAACCGCTCGTAAACCTCGGCGCGGAGCAGCACAAAGCTGGCCTGCCGAGAGGGATCGCTGACCCGGACCGGCACCTCCCGCTCTCCTTGCATGTCGGCCCATTGTTGTTCGGTAAGTTGAATCGGCATCATCGCACCTCGAAAAATAGAAGTACCGTGCTATATTATACCCTGCCGGTCCCAGGCAACCAAATGAAGCGAAGAGGGCTCGGCTACCCGCGGAAGCCAGCGTTAAGTAGCAGGCATACTCCGTATGCCGTAGCGCGCCTCGATCGAGGGCGGCGGCGAACACCGACACGATCGCTTCGATCGCTGGGCAAGTTGCCGGTGCGCGAATTGAGGAACAACCACTGCTGGCAAGCCAGCAGTGGCACCCGAAGAGTGCAAGGGCGGGACAACAGGTGGTGGAGTGGCGATGCGTCTCGCTTGGAAAGAAACCGCTATAAGCGCCGCGATCCTGACTTGACTCGGCGGCCCTGTTTCCCTACCCTACGCGGCCCCCATTGCGGGAATCAGAATTCCGCTGCGGGCACCATAGGCCTACCCCCCGATCGGGAAAACCGTGTCATGAAACGACTGCTGCTGTATCCGTTGATCGTTGTTGTCGCGGCTGCCTTGTCGGGATGTTGCTGCGGCGCAGGCCGGCCGTGGGGCCTTGGCCAGCCAGCCTACCAGACCTATTCGTCCCCGGTCTGTTGCGACTGAAACGGTATGGCAACCGCACTGGACGAACCTCCCAGTTCTATCCGCGCGGCGGCCGGCACTGGCCCCCGCCGCGCGACAACGCTCCGCAAAGACCTCCGCGCCATCATGGGCGATGGCGCCAGCTTCAGCGTGATGGTGGGCGTCGGCGAAACGTACCTGCCGGCCTTCGCCTTGGCGGCCGGAATGGGCGAGCTGGCGGCGGGCCTGATCACCACCGTGCCGCTGGTAGGCGGCGCCTGCCTGCAGCTTGCCTCGCCCGCCGCGGTCCGCCGGCTCGGCTCGCATCGCCGCTGGGTGGTGCTGTGCGCCGTCTGCCAGTGCGCCAGCTTCGTGCCGCTGGTGGCCATGATTCTCCTGGGACGCATCCAGCCGGCGCTGGTGTTCCTGATGGCCGCCGTCTATTGGGGCGCGGGCATGGGCACCGGGCCGGCCTGGAACACCTGGGTGGGAACGCTGGTGCCCGGTTCGATACGGCCGGCCTATTTTGCCCGGCGGACACGCGTCAGCCAGGCGGGCGTGCTGGCCGGGTTCCTGGGAGGCGGCTTCGCCTTGCAAGCGGGCGCCGCATGGGGCCGCGTTCTGCCGGCCTTTGCCTGCCTGTTCTTCACGGCGGCGGTCTGCCGATTCATATCGGCTGCTTTCCTGGCGAGCCAAAGCGAACCGTGCCCGCCGACTTCCGGGCACCGCGATGTTCCGCTGGCCGAGTTTGTCCGCCGGCTGCGGGGCGGGGCCGACGGCTCGCTGTTGATCTACCTGCTGTGCGTGCAGAGCGCCGCGCAGATTGCCGGGCCGTACTTCACGCCCTACATGCTCAACCAACTACACTTCTCCTACCTGGAATACGTGCTGTTGATCGGCACTTCGTTCGTGGCCAAGATCGTCGCGCTTCCGGCGCTGGGCAGGCTCGCTCGCCGCACCGGCGCCCGGCACCTGCTGTGGGTGGGCGGCATCGGCATCGTGCCCATCTCCGGCCTGTGGCTGGTCTCGCAGTCGTTCGGGTTCCTGGTGATCGTGCAGTTGTTGGGCGGGGTCGCTTGGGCGGCCTACGAGCTGGCCATGTTCCTCTTGTTCTTCGAGACGATCCGCGAGGAGGAACGCACCAGCGTGCTCACCACGTACAACTTCGCCCACGCCATGGCGACCGTGCTCGGTTCGCTTCTGGGGGGCATGCTGCTGGCTCTCTTGGGCGAGCGCCCCGCCGCTTACCTGACGCTGTTTGCCCTCTCGTCGGCCGCCCGCATGGGCGCCGTGATGTTCCTGGGCCGCGTGCCCGAGGTCAGCGGCCAGGTCGTGCCGATTGCCACGCGGATGGTCGAGCTGCGTCCTTCGATCGGTTCGATCGACAAGCCGATCCTGGCCAGCCTGCCGAAGCAATCGCCCGACCCGCTGAGTGCGTCTCCCGGTCCGCTGGAATGGCAAGCGGCCGCGGCGCCCGTGGAGCAAGCGGTTGCCGACCATGTCTAGCCCAGCATCGCGACGGCGATTGCAAAGTAGACCACAATGCCGGTCACGTCGACGAGGCTGGCCACCACGGGGTTGGACATCAAGGCCGGGTCGAGGCCGGCACGCTTGAGGGCCAAAGGCAACAGCGCGCCGACCAGGTTGCCGCACAGCACGACCACCGCGACGCCCAGCGACACGACTACGCCGAGTTGCACGGGGTCCAGACCCTCCAGGTCCTTCCTGGGAGTCAGCCAGGCCCTGAAAAAGCCGACGAACCCCAGCGTCAGTCCCAGCGATGCGCCCATCAGGACCTCGTGCCACAGGACGCGAAACCAGTCGGCAGGCCGCACTTCGCCCAGCGCCAGGGCGCGCGTGATCAGCGTGGCCGACTGGCTGCCGCAGTTGCCGCCGGCGGAGATGATCAGGGGCACAAAGAGCACCAGGGCCGGAATCGCGGTGTAGACCGTCTCGTACCGGGCCAGGGCGGTAGTGGTCAGAAACCCGCCCACGAAGAGGATGGCGAGCCACAGCGCCCGCTTGCCCCAGAGCGTGGCGAACGGCGTCCGCAGGTAGCTGTCGACCAGGGGAGCCACGCCGCCCATGCGGTGGACGTCTTCGGTCGCCTCGTCGACGATTACGTCGAGCACGTCGTCGTGCGTGACGATGCCGACCAGGCGTCGTTCGGCATCCAGGATGGGCAGCGCGATCAAGTCGTACTCGGCCAGCTTCTGGGCGGCCAGCTCGCGATCTTCGTCGACCGTGGCCGAGACCACGTCGGTCTGCATGATGTCGGCGACCCGGCGCTGAGGAGGGGCCAGGATCAAGTCTTTGAGCGAGACGAAACCCACCAGCCGCCGCCGCTCGTCCACGACGTAACAGTAATAGATCGTCTCGCGGTCGGGCGCTTCGTGCCGCAGCCGTTCGATGGCGGCCGCCGCGGTGGCATCGGCCGGCAAGGTGGCATAGTCGCTGGTCATCACCGCCCCGGCCGTCCCCTCCTGGTACGAAGCCAGGGCCCGGATGTCCTCGCGTTCGGCGTGGGCCAACAAGGGGAGGATCTGCTCGGTCCGCTCCAGCGGCAGCCGGCTGACCAGGTCGGCCCGCTCGTCGTGCGACATCAACGTCAACAGCGACGCCAGGGCATTGCGCTCCATCAGCCCCGACACGCCGTCCTGCAAGGCCGGCTCCAGGTAGGAGAACACCGTGGCGCGGGTGCGCCCGTCGAGCAGGTTGAGCACATAGAGGACTTCCTCCGGCGCGAGATCGTCGAGCAAGTCGGCCGTATCGGCGGGGTGGTGCTCGGCGAAGAACTCGCGGAGCGAGTTTTCGTCGCGTTCCAGGATCAGCTCGCGCAAGTCGGGTGCCAGCAGGGGATGTCGCATGGGAAGTTTTCGGCAATCAGTTTTGAGTTTTCAATTTGAAGTGTTGAAGGCGGATATCGCTATCCACCGTGAGCACCGTTTCATCGGGCACTTCGTGCCAGTCGCCCGCGCCGATCGGCTCGGACGCGATCAGCGCCAGCCGGCCGCTTTCGCTCTCTTCGACGCGCCAGTGCAGGCTGTGCCGAAAGCGCGAGGCGACCAACTGCCGGCCGTCGGTCAGCAGGAAGTTCAGCCGGCACGTCTCCGACGGATCCGCTTCGGCGCACCAGCTTGCCAGACGCCGGATCGAGTCGCCGACCAGACCGGCCAGTTCACCCAGGCGGGCCGGCGTCGCGGCCTGGTCGAGCCCGGCCTCACGGATCTGGCTCAGCAGCCAATAGAAGACCAGTTCGCTGTCGGTGCTGCCTTGGACGTGTTGGGCCAGCTCGCTGATCACCTCCCGCCGGACGAAGCCGACCACCTGGTCGAAGCCGGTCACGGTGCCGTTATGGGCAAACAGCCAGCGGCCGTGGTGAAACGGGTGCGTGTTCTCCACCGACCGGGTTCCGACCGACGCCTGGCGGACGTGCGCTATCACGATCGGCGAGCGGACCTGCCTGGCTGCCGTCAGGAACTCGTCATCCTCGCCGGCCGCCACCGGGCGGCGGACGACGTTGGGCCGTCCGTCGCGATAATAGCCGATGCCCCATCCGTCTCCATGCGATTCGCCCCGCAAGTCGCCGCAGCTTTGCTTGCGCAGCGAGTGCGGATCATCGACCAGCAGCTTTTCCACCGAGAGGGGCCGGTCCGCGAATTGGGCAAAGAAACGGCACATGCTGCCACTCTACCAATTACGGACTCGGTGTGTGCTCTAGTCGCCGCGGCCCGCGAGAGTGAACATCCGGTTTTCCGCCAGGCAGCCGGCCAACTCGCCATAGACCTCCATCAGCCGGCGCCGGGCCGCTGCCCGGTCGGCCCAGTCGACGCCCTCCAGCGACTCGAGGATCCGCCGCGCCAGGGGGCCCTCCTCGACGAGGATTTGCCAAGCGGGACGCCAGCCACCGGGATCGACCGACTTCGTCGACCCAGGCGACAGGTCGTCCAGCAGATGCCGCCAGATCTGCCCGGCCAGGCACCGCTCGGACTTCAGTCCAAGACAGGCCAGGTAAGCCGGGTCGTCGATCACCGCCCGCTCTGCATCGCGCGTGCACTTCAACAGGATCCGCTCCAGCGGCTCGACCGGCCACGCGCTCTGCACGGCCAGCGGCGCCCAGCGCTCGCCGACCATACCTTCCAGCACGGCCGCCACCGCGGCGCAAACGGCCAGGTCGGCCAACGGGCACTCCTGCACGTCAAGCAGGCGGATCTCGATCGTGCTCCGGCTGAAGCGGGCGATCGCGCCCCGCGAGTTGAGAAACTCGTCGCGCAGGATTCCCTGTGGATCGTGCGGGGCGATCTCGGCGTACATCGGCTGCAGAATCTCTTGCTCGTACCGCTCGCGCGTGAAAACCGCCTCGGGGATGACTCGCCCGGCAACCGAGGGAATCTTGATCGAGTTCGTGCGGTAGTAGTCGAGCCGCGTGTCGAGCAACCCGCTGGGACGCCCATCTGCCAGGGGCGAGCTGGCCGCCAAGGCCGGCAGGATCATGCCGACATTCCGGGCCACCGACACGCCCGGTGAGGGCCCTGCGTGGTGGCGCGTCCTGGTCCCGTCAGATCATCGACCGGTGCAGTTGGCCGAGACGTTCCCCATCGCCGGGCATGCCTTGCGCTATCCGTCGGGCGCGCTGTGGTCCGCCGACGACCTCCTCCGCGCCTTTCTCGACGCTGTGGCGGATGCGTGCGCCAGGGAAGGCCGGCGACCGGAGATCGATGCCCGCCGGCGTGGCCCGCGGCGACCGTGGCAGGAGATGTGGGCCGACGCGCTCAGGGGCAGCGACCCGACCGTCGGCCATCTCCGCCTTCCCGCCGAGGACATCGCGTCGGCACGGTCGCCCAAAGGCGTCCACCGGCCGGTCG
>JBBDNX010000713.1:0-2037 GCA_040877345.1 Pirellulales bacterium | reverse complement strand
AGTTTTTCATCATTCAGGGTGCCGGCACGACATGACCGACTCGCCAGAGTTCTGGCGAGGACCGCGAAGAGAACCCGAATTCTGACGAATCCGGCTACGGGAGGGGCTTATTCGGTCAGGGCGTGGCTGATGGCGCCGGCGACGTTCGAGACGATCTTCCACTCTTCCTCCAGCCAGCGGAGGGTCGCCGACCAGGGGCTGTCATCGAGCTCACGCGGCGTGTGCTTTTGCTCGACCAGCCGCAGGTAGAGATTCAAGGCGCGCTCGGCGCAGTGGGGCATCGAGAGCCGCTCGGCCGTCCGCTCGACGTTCTCCTCAAGCTGCTGCCGGCTGCCAGGCGAAAGGCCCGCTATCCACCTCAGGGCGGCGCAGAAGTCGTCGACGCTCTCGCGCGCCAGCAGGCGGCCGTTGCGGCCATCGACCACCACGTCGCGCACGCCGGAAGCGTCGAGAGCCACCACCGGCACCCCCGCCGCCATCGCTTCCACGAGGACCATGCCCTGCGTCTCGCTCTTGGAAGAAAAAGCGAACACGTCCATGGCGCTGTAGGCGTCGGCCAAACGCTGTCCTTCGAGCGTGCCCGGCATGAACAGCCGGTCCGTCAGCCCCCGCTCCTGGAAGACTGTTCTGATTTCGTCCTCCGACGGCCCGCGGCCCACCACCAGGAAGCAAGCCGTCGGGCACTGCTCCAGAAAGGCCGCCACCGCTTGGGCCAGGAATCCCAGGTTCTTTTCGGGGGCGAGGCGGCCCACGTGCCCGACAACGAACGCCTTCTCATCGATGCCGGACGCCTTGCGGAAGGCGGCGCCGTCGCCACGTTCGAATTGATCGAGATCGACGCCGGTGGGGATGACTTCAACCGGCGTTTCGACGCCATGCTGCTTGAGCATGTCGGCGATGCTCTGGCTGGGGGCGATCACCGCGTCGCACAGGTTGCAGTAGCCGGTCGCGAGATCCACGACAAACCGCTTCAGGAACGTGGAGTTGCTGCTGGTCACATAATGCGTGTACGTCTCGTACCGGGTGTGGTGCGTGAACACGACCGGAACGGCGAACATCGCTCCCACCCGCAGGGCCGTGCTGCCCAGCAGGAACGGATGGTGCGAGTGCACGATGTCGGGCTTGAACTCCTCCAGGGCCGAACCCAGCAGGCCGGGGAGCACCAGGGGAAACGAAAAATCGCTGCCGTTGAAGTGCGAGATGGCCGGCACGCGAATCACGTCCGGCTCGTCGGGCACCGGCTCGTCGAACTCGGGGGCAATCGTCAGGACACGATGTCCGAGCTTGCGGTACTCTTCGGAAAAGCTGGCCACCGAGCGGGCCACGCCGCCCACGTGCGGCGTAAACGTGTTGGTCACCATCAGGATATTCATGGATTGGCCTTCGGTTGCACTGCCGCCGCGGCGGCTGGACCGCGGGCCGCCACCAGGGGTGCAAATGCCATGCCGGATTACTCGGCCTGCCGGGCGGACAGCTCTTCCGGGGCGGCCGCCTCCAGCCGGGTCCGCGCGTAGGCGAAATAATACAGGCACCCGCCGGCATACATCGCCAGCGTCAGCCACAGCACGGCCCGTTGGGTCAACCAGCCATAAACGGCGGCGGCAAACAGGCTCATCACCACCACCAACGCGGGCAGCAGCGGATACAAGGGCACCTTGTAGGGGCGCGGCATGTCGGGCTCGTTCTTCCTCAAGAGGAACAGACAGACCATGGCCATCACGTACCAGATGAGCGCGGTCAAGTTGCAGGTCAGCACGGCCACGACGATGGCGTCCACGTTGAAGAAGCCCCAGATGACGAAAGCCGCAATGATCAGCGTCCAGAACGCGATCGATGCGTCCGGTGTGCGGCGGCTGGCGTGCAGGTGACCCAGGAAGCGGGGCAGGTAGCCGGCGCGCCCCAGCGAAAACGATTGCCGGCTCACCGCGAAGATCATGCCGTTGTAGCTGGCGATCATGCCGGAGATGGCCACCAGGGAGAACGCGAACAGATGGGGCAGATGCGTCTGGTGGATCGCAGCACGCTGGCACTGATTGT
>JBBDNX010000712.1:0-2052 GCA_040877345.1 Pirellulales bacterium | reverse complement strand
TGATCGCGGCCTTGGGCCGGGCCGGCTTCGACGCCACGCAGGGGCAGAGCCTGTGCGTCGTCGATCCGCCGGCGGACCGGCCGCACCTCGATCCGCGCTGGACCCGCCAGACGGTCGAGCACCTGGTCTATCTGCCATGCTACCCCGAGATCCCCAGCCGTGAAGTCGCCCGGATGGCCGCCGTGGTCCGGCAGGCACTAGCACAGGTTCCGGCCGAAGGCCCGGCCGCCGAGGTGAATCCTCCGCCGCGTCACCGTTTTGCCGAGAGGTTGATCAAGCGCCGCAAGAAGCCGTCACCGAGTTCGTTGGCCGCCACCGATTCGTCGGTCCAGCGCTTTGGTTCGTAGCGGCCATTTCCTCTTGCCCTCGTTCCGCTTGCCGCCGTAGTATGGTTGAAAGAGCCCGGCGCCGCTTCGATGGGCTTTGTTTCGGCGCACCATGCTGAATGGCCAACGACAAGCTGCGGCAGCGGATCGCTTGGGAAGCGGCCCGCTTGATGTACGAACGTGTCGAGTCGGAATACTACCGGGCCAAGCTGAAGGCCGCTCGCCGCATGACGGGCGGCTGGGTCAAACCCAAGGACCTGCCCAGCAACCGTGAAATCCGCGACGAGATCCAGGTCTTCGCCCGCATGTTCGAGGGCGACCGCCGGGCGGCCAACCTGCGCGACATGCGGCTCGAAGCCCTGCGGATGATGCGCATCCTGCGCACTTTTCGCCCCCGCCTGATCGGCAGCACGCTCACCGGCCACGTCCGCCGGGGCAGCGACATCGACCTGCACGTCTTTTCCGACAGCCTGGAGGCCGTCCGCGCAGCCTTGGACCGCGAGGGGGTCGCCTACGACGTGCAGCACAAGCAGGTCAAGAAGCAGGGCGAACATCGCCTCTACACTCACATCCATATCCAGGACCGCTTTACCTTCGAGCTCACGCTGTACGCGGAGAACCAGGCGCACCACGTGTTCAAGAGCTCGGTCACCTGCAAACCGATCGAGCGGGCCAGCATCGCCGAGCTGGAGCAGCTCCTCCAGCGCGAGTACCCCGGCCTTTCGCTCGACGAGGCCCTGGTCGAGGCCGAGCACCAGGTGGACCGGTTTCAGATTTACCAGATGCTGCTTTTGCCCTTGGAGCAAGTGAAGCAATCGCCCAAGTACCATCCCGAAGGGGACGCGCTGTACCACAGCCTGCAAGTGTACGACCTGGCCTCGCGCCAACTGGCCTACGACGAGGAGTTCCTGCTGGCCGCCCTGTTGCACGACGTGGGCAAGGCCATCGAGCCCGCGGACCACGTGGCTGCCGCCCTGGAGGCTCTCGACGGATTCATCACCGAACGGACCGCCTGGCTGATCGAGCACCACATGGACGCGCACGCCTACCAGGCGGGGACGCTCGGCGCGCGGTCGCGCCGGCGGCTGGCCGAGTCAGAGCATTTCGAGGACCTGCTCCTGTTGGCCGACTGTGACCGGCAGGGCCGCCTCGCTGGAGTGGAAGCGCCGGAACTGAGCGAGGCCCTCGACTACTTGAGGGAACTGGCCAGGGGATCTTAGATCTTAGAAACTTGGAGCTTGGAACTTGCAACTTGGATCTTGGACCTCAGAGCTTGCAAGACGACGACTCTCGTCGTCTCTCCCCTTCCCCTGATCCCCCCTTCCCCCCTTCCTCTTTCGGGCTCAGCCGAAAATGCGGTTGCGGCGGGCCTGGTTGTAAGCAAGCTTCTCGGCCTGGCTCATCCGTGCGAAGTCGGGCGCGCTGTCGGCCGTGACTTGGCCGTTCGCCTGCGCGGGCGTTGCTGGTCCGTGGCAGCCGCAACCGGGCTTGACCGACTTGTTGGCCGTCTTGTTATCGCACGAACACGCATGGGCCTGGCTTGCCGCTCCTCCGGCCGCTGGCACCGCCACCGTGCTGCCGCCGCTGTAACTCATCACGGCGGTTTGCAGCGTGAGGTCGTCGGACAGCGAACGGTGGGGACGGATGTTCAACTGCCCCAGAACCGCGTGATAGGCTCGCACCGCCTCTTCAGGACTGACCTGGCCGTCGACGATTAAGCGCAGGA
>JBBDNX010000711.1:0-2052 GCA_040877345.1 Pirellulales bacterium | reverse complement strand
CGGGTGCCTGGTGGCA
This sequence comes from Pirellulales bacterium, assembly GCA_040877345.1. Taxonomy (GTDB): domain Bacteria; phylum Planctomycetota; class Planctomycetia; order Pirellulales; family JAICIG01; genus JBBDNX01. The sequence goes on along the minus strand of JBBDNX010000711.1, from coordinate 2,036 downwards.
AAGCGGTAGCGTGCCCCAGTCTTCGTCCGCCTCCTCGGCCTTCCCTCCCTCCTCCTTCCTCCTTGGCTCTCGACCTCGTCCAGCAGCAGCGCCTCACGCAGCATCCCGACCAGGCGATCCGCGAGCGGGCCCTTGCTCTGTTCGCCAAACCCGGCGACAGCGACCGGCAGCGCATCGTGGATGAATACGCGGCCGCGCTCGACCTGCCGGGCGACGTGGTCCGCGGCAAGGCCGTCTTCGAAAGACGCTGTGCCGCCTGCCACCGGCTGGACGGCGTCGGCAACGAAGTGGGGGCCGACCTCGGTCCCTACGCCGCCAAGCCGCGCCAGGCCTTGCTGATCGCGCTGTTCGATCCCAACCAGGCCGTCGATCCCCGCTACCACAGCTACGTGGCGGCCTTGACCGACGGCCGCGTTCTTACCGGCACCATCATCGACGAGACGGGCACGAGCCTGACGCTGGTTTCGCCGGAGGGGAAGAAGCAGCCGGTCCTGCGGGCCGATATCGACGAGCTGGCCAACACCGGCAAATCGCTGATGCCCGAAGGTTTTGAGCGCGAGCTTTCGCTTCAGGACACGGCCGACCTCGTCGTCTGGTTCTCCCGGCTGCGCTCGCCCCCCAAGGCGCTCGCCGGCAATCAGCCGTCGCTCGCCGGGCCCGCCGCCGATGGCAGCCTGGCATTGACTGCCGCCAAGGCCGAGATCCGCGGCCAGGACATCACGTTCGAAGAGCATTTTGGCAACGTCGGCTATTGGCACGGCCCTGACGACCACGTCCGCTGGCAGGTCGAGCTGCCGCGTGCAACGTCGCTCGACGTCTGGCTCGACTGGTCGTGTGCCGCCGACTCGGCCGGCAACCTTTTCGTGATCCAGGCCGGCGGCGAGGAGCTGCAGGGCACCGTCGAATCGACCGGCGGTTGGAACACCTACCGCCAGGCGCGCGTCGGCTCGATCGACCTGCCCGCCGGCCAGGCGGAGATCACCGTTCGCCCGGCCGGCCCCTTGAATCGGGCCCTGTTCGACTTGCGTGCCGTATTCCTCATGCCTCCCGGCCAGGCGCCGCAGCTCGCCGAGGCCGGCGCCCGCGAGCCCAAGGACCCGGCCTCGCTGGCCCGTTATCTCTTGAACGATTCGCATCCCGCCGGCCAGCGTGCCGAGCGGATCGACGCCACGGCCGGCGTGGCCGCCGAGGTGTTGGCCGTGATGGTGGCCGACTTGACGCCCGGCCCCAACGAACGCAGCCGCAAGGAGGAATACCGCCGCATCCCCTGGATTTGGCGCGTGTCGATCGCCGCCGGCCGCCGCAACGACCCCCGCGAGCTGTGCGCCCTGTTGAACGTCGCCTTGCCCAAGCCTGGCGAGCCCATGCACGACTGGCAGGCCGTCGTGATCGGCGGCGGTCTCATCAACGGCATCAGCCTGTCCGGCGCCTGGCCGCGCGCCGAGCTTGAAAAGCTCTTGAACCAAGAGCGAGAACCCGTTTCCGCCTCCGCACCCAAGTCCGGGTCGGAGCCCAGCTCCGGCGACCCCTTGTTGTCCCGCTGGCGTCGTTCGATCGAGTTAGCGGTGGCGATGGCCGACAACGAGCCGACGCCGACCGGCACCCGTTACGACGCGTTGCGGATGCTGGCCATGCAAGACTGGGATGATTGCCACGAGCAGCTCACCAGGTATTTGGCCAAGGGCATTCACGACGAGTTGCAGATGGGCGCCATCAGCGGCCTGTCCGACATCCCCTCGCCCGAGGTTGCCGCTGTGATCCTTTCCGGCATTGCCCACTATTCGGACTCGAACCGCAATCTCGTCTTCGACGCTTTGCTCCGCACTCCCGACCGCGCCCGCGCGCTGCTCGCCGCTCTCTCTTCCGGCGTGGTAACCGTCGAGCAACTCGGCCCTGATCGTCTTCAGGCCCTCCGCGTTAAGGCAGAGGAATGAAGACAGTTGCGCATCTTTCTCCGAGAGCGGCTCAAGCGGCGCAGTTCCCCGTGCGTCGCCTCGTGAACGATTGTCGCGGCGAGCAGCACGGCCAGCGACGGC
>JBBDNX010000710.1:0-11365 GCA_040877345.1 Pirellulales bacterium | reverse complement strand
CAGGGCGATCGAGAACGGCCCCTTGGAATCGGGCCAGAAATCGCCGGGGCGAATCTTACGGCCCCGCCGCCTGCTGAAACCAACCAGGCGTGCCAGCGATTCGCCGTCGCGATGGTGTACGACTTCTTCCGCCCGTTGGCGCGAGAACACCCGGACGTTGTCGGGCAAGGCGACGCTCGCCGGCCAGGCCTCCGGCGGGTCGACCTGGCCGCCGGCCCAGTAGACCGCAATACCCCGTTCTTGAAGCCGCTTGAACTGTTCGACCAGAAACAGTGGCCCTCGCGGCCCAGCCATCTCCGGGTCGGCCAGGTCGCCTGCCAACACCATGAAGTCGACCTCTTCGGCCAGGGCCGCATCGAAGACGCGGCGTGCGGCCAGGTAGGGCGCGTCGGCGAACAGCTCGCGGAGGTGCTCGGGCACAGCCGCCAGGCCGAACAGCGGGCGTTCGAGGTGAAAGTCGCTGGCGTGGATAAAGCGAAATGGACGAGACATGGGCGCCTCCGTGCCCCCCCTCCGTGCAGTTTCCGACTGCGTAGTGTAGTTAAACGGGGGAAACGGTGCTAGTTCGGAATCGAGCAGCTAGAAGGGGGGTTCGCCAGCCCCAACCCCCAACGAGCGACAGCCGCGCATAGCGGATTCCAGGCGGTTCACTGGCTACTTGAACAAGAGTTGGTCCTTGGCATCCGCGGCCTCGTAGGCGGCCGTCGTGCCTGCAAATTGATCGGCGGCAGAGCCGATGAGCGTCAGCGGCCGCGGAGCAACGAGGCCCAGGGCGCCGGGCACGTCGCAGACGCGCAGCACGTTGAGCAGCTCGGGCGCGGTTGAGTCCATGTGGCTGGCCGGCGGCGACACCAGTGTCACGCCGGCGATCGAATCGTCCAGGACGGCGGCGTAGGCGGCGATCAGGCCGGCCGCTCCTCGCCCGGCCACGTGGATCGACGGCGGGGCGGCCTGGTCTTGGAAGCGCGAAGCGGCAGGCAGGTACTTGGCCGCGGCGATCACGTCCCACACGCGGCCGGCGTCGACCGTCCGGCCCAAGAGAACATGGCATCGCTCGACGTAGTTGGGCGGGTTTTTTGTGGTCCATTTCGTCGCGCCGACTCCTCGCGGCTCGCAGAAGACAACCGTCTGGCCGTCCGCGGCGACGGCGCTCAGCCAGTCGGGCGCGGTGCCGGCTTCGTCCTCGGCCAGCACGACGAGCAGCACGCTCTTGGCGCTGTCAGCGGCATTTGGAATTGGCGAGGCATGCCGCAAGTGGACTTCGATTCCCTCTTCGGACTGCACACGCTCGGTCGACGCGTCCACGTCGCCGAGCTTTTGCGCCGGTGGAATTGACTCCGGAAAATAACCGAAGCTGACCCGTCGCAGCTCATCGACCAGCGGCCGCTTCCACGACTCGTATTGGCCGGCCTCGGCGGCCGCGACCTGCGCCATCGGGACGAAGAACTCGTCGGCCGTCGTGTTGAGCTGGTCGGCGGGAAGGTCGGCGTCCGTGGGAAACACGCGGAGCTTTTCGGGCGGAATCGGATACGGCCCCGGCCTGCTCCCCTCGCTGACGACGTCGGCCTCGCTGTCCGTGACGGCCTCGGGGTTGCCCGTGAGATGGGTGTTGATGAACCGGAACGCCGCTTGCCGGATGTCCTGCCGATAGGCATGACCGCCAACGCTCACCACTGCGTCCACCCGGTCGCCCGCTCCGTACAGGCTGTAGAGCCGCTCGAGCCGGTTGACGATCCGCTCGTTGGCGTCCATGGGAAAGATGGGGTCCTGGTCGCTGTTCACGAACAGCATCGCGCGCGGCGCCACGAGCCCCGCAATCCGCGTCCAGGGCCACTGGAACGTGTTGTAGAGGAACATGCAGTCGCAGTGGCCGTTGATCACCCGGTTGGGCACGTACGACTGGAGGTCGGCCATGCCGCTGACGGGAACGGCCACCTTGACGCGTTCGTCGGCCGCGGCGACCCAGAACGTGGCCGCCCCGCCGCCGCTGATCCCGGTGACCGCGATCCGCTCCGGATCGACGTCGCCGCGGCCGACAAGGTAATCGATTCCCCGCACGCCGTTCCACGCCTCCACTCCGGCCGGCGTATAGCCCCGCGCGTGCCACCACCAGCGCTCGAGGTTGTAGGTGCCGTGATGAAAGGCGGCGATCTCTCCCAGTTGCAGCGTGTCGACCACCAGGCAGATGTAGCCGTGCCGTGCGAACCAGATGCCGTGCGACTGATACGCCACCTTATTGCCGTTGCGTCCGCGGCCGGAATGGCCGCACACGTAGAACACGGCCGGCAGCTTCTTGCCCTCCTCGACGACGGCCGGGCGATAGAGGTTGCCGGTCACGTAGAGCCGCGGCCGGCTCTGATAGTGCAGCATGTCGACGACGAAGCCGTCCCCCTCGAAGGTGCCGGTCACGGTGGCCTCCAGCGGAGTCTTTTCGGGCCGCGGCTCGAGGCCGAGCATGTAGTAGTATTGCTCGACGCGCTGGGGCCGCTGAGCCTGCCAGGCTTCGAGCGACTCGACGTCGCCGGCGAAGCGCGAGGAGATTTTTTCGGTCTCTCGCTGCAGATACGCCTGGATCATCTCATCGCCGGGCGATTCGCGGTCCGGTTGGCCGTAGGGCTGCGCGAGTGCGGGGACGGCAGATACGGTCATGCCGCCGAGCACCAGCAGGAACAGGATACTCGTGGAACAGAGGCATCGTGTCATTGCTGAGTCTCCAGGCTTGCTGTTTCGATTTTCCCGGTCCACGATCAGGTTGACGTTTCGGCGAGCGGCAATTCTACCGCCCGGCCGCTTGCGGCGCTGCGGGCCACGGCTTCGGTGAATTCCATGTAGCGCACGCCCGTGGCGAAGTCGGTGAATTCCACTTGCCGCCCGCTACGAATGGCCGCGATGAACTCCTCTTCCACGTGCCAGCCGTACTGCTGCTCGGGCGGCACGGGAATCTCACGGAGCTGGCTTTCGCCGCGCTCGGCGCCGCTGAGGCAGTCGTGGGGCGCCAGCTCGTACTTCAACGTTCCTTGGCTGCCGTATAAGTGGATCTGGCTGCCGGGTCCAAACCGGGTGACGCCGCTCACGTGATAAATGCCCCGCGCTCCGCCATCCAGCACGGTGAGCGCCTGCACGCTATCGGGCGTGCCGACGCGAACCGGCATTCCGGTGACCGGATCGAGCCGTTCGGCGGTGAAGGCATGGACCTGGGCTAGCACGCTCACGGGATCCGCGACCCAGCGAATCAACGTCTCGTGCAGAATGCCCAGCGTGAGCATGTTCAAGCCGCTGAACGTGCTCACCTGCCGCCACGAGAGCGGCGCCTGGCGGTCGGCCAGCACGTCGCTCGCGCCCAGGACTACCACTTCGCGTAGCTCGCCGAGGTAGCCGGAGTCGACCAGTTGCCTCACCACGCGGTCGGCCAGCAGTCCAAACGGGCTGGGAACGACCTGGCAGACCAACTCCGGATGGGCCTGGCTGGCGGCCAGCATCGCGCGGGCTTCCCTGGCATTCATGGCCATGCGGGCTTCCACGAGCACGTGCTTGCCCGCCTCGAGGGCGGCCAGCGTGATGGGGCAGTGCAGGTAGGGCCAGGTGCCGATCAGCACCGCATCCAGGTCCGGATCGGCCACCAGGTCGTTCCAGCGGTCGTAAGTCTTGGGTATGTTGAATTCCGCCGCCGCCGCCAAGGTCGATTCGGGCCGCCGATTGCACACCGCCGCGATTTGCACGTCGGCGCAGGCCATCAGCCCCGGCACGTGCCGCAAGCGGCAGTTGCCTCCCAACCCGACGATGCCGGCGCGGATCAGCTTATTTGCCATGATGGCGATTGTATGCAGCGGCGAGCGGGGCGTGCCAGCAGATTGCCGCGTTCTCAAACGGGGAAATCGGCGTCGTCCAGCGGGCGATCGGGATCGATGCGGGGATTCCAGTGGGGCGAGCGCTCTGGCTGGCGAGGCCGCGGCACCTCGGTGTGGAACTCCCGTCGGGTCAGCCGAGGCGTGTAATACCGGGCGTGCAATACCACGATCAGCAGAAAAGCGCCGCACATCAGAAAGACCAGCAGCACAATCCAGATCATCGCCTGGCCGGTCGTGAACCGCCGGGGCTTGAGGGCCTCCCGGACCTCCGCCGCGGTGTCCGCTTCGGCGTCCTGCACCGCCCGGCCGGCATCGGGCGCCTCGATCGCCCGAGGTGGCTCGCCGGCCCGCACCGGTTCAGTTGCCTTGACCGGCTCGGCCGCGCCCGGCGGCTCGCCGATTTCCACCGGCTCGCCCGCATCGCGGCAGGCCCCGATGGCACAACACGACAGTGCCTAAGCGAGCCACAACGACTCTCTTGGGGGGACAGGCATGGGACCGTGCTCGCATCGAATGTGGAAGCCGACCGCGTCTCACCTCGCAAACCCTTCGCCGGGAAACTCTTCCCCCCAGACCGGCTGCAGCCATGGCCGAATACAGTCTTGGGGCGTCAACTTCGACGGGTCTGAACCGCTCATTGGCTAGTCCCAGTCGCGATCGGCCAGCACCATGGGCAAGTCGAGCCGCTTGCCGCCACGGATCACATTGTACGTGATCCGATCGCCGACATCGAAGTTCAACCGGATGTAGACGTTGAACTGGAGCATCTTCAAGGCGCCTGCTCCGTAGCGCGGATCTGTTCTCGGGTCAGGTCGAGGGCATGCTTCCAGCGCTCGGGAAACCCGGGCGTGAAGATCTCCACCAGTTCTCGGGCCTTGTCCAGCTTCTTGTGGCGCTCGTGCTTGGGCAGCCCTTCGCAGTCGATCAGGTTGTCGATCGTGTCGGCCAGCTTGCACAGCTTCACCTCCACCGGCGCCCGGGCCAGAACATCGAAATAAAGCCGCTCCCGCTCTTCCTCGGGTAGCCGCTTGTCCTTCGACAGTGCGGCCACCCAGGCCGCCACGCGCTCGCCGAACTCCTCGACCAGCTCGTCCCGATCGACCTGGGTGTCTTCAATCGTGTCGTGCAGGGCGGCCGCCATGAGCACCTCCGCCTCGTCCACGCCGAAGGACGCCGTGATCGTCATGACCCTCGTCACGTGGGCGAAGTAGGGCGTGCGGCCGTCCTTGCGGAACTGGCCTTGATGCTCGCGAGCTGCGAACGACAGCGCCTTGAGCACGGTGGCCAGTTTTGACCGTTCCATGACCCCTGCTTGTCCCTCGGCAGCCGGACTGTGCCCGGCCACAATTGTCGGCTGGAGCCGCAAAGCCGGTCAAGCGGCCTTTTGTCTTTCGGCCGCCGCAAGCTATGTTTGCCGGGTATGGTCGAGCCTTCCCCCCCACCCGCCGAAGGAAGAACGTCTTGGAGTTGGCTGGCGTACCCCTTGATGATCGTGGCCGCGGTCGCGCTGTTCTTGACCATTCGCCAGTTCGGCGAACAGCTCCCGGCGGCCGCCCCCGCTGACGGTCTTCCAGCAGCCGGCGTCCTCAACGACGACGATGGTCTGATGCACGTCCTGATCGCGCTGGCCGCGGTCATCGTGGCAGGCCGCTTGCTCGGCAAAGTCTTTAAGGTGTTCAGGCAGCCTCCGGTGATCGGCGAGGTCGTGGCCGGCATCATGTTGGGTCCCTCGCTGCTGGGGTACCTTGCGCCGGAGGTGTCGCAGTTCCTCCTCCCCCCGGCAGCGGCGCCGCTCTTGGGAATCGTGGCTCAACTCGGGGTCATCCTCTATATGTTCCTGGTCGGGCTCGATTTGAACCTGGGGCTGCTAAACAATCGGGCCCACAGCACGGTCGCCATCTCGCACGCCAGCATCGTGACACCCTTCCTGCTGGGGGCCCTGCTGGCCTTGGCGCTCTACCCGAGGCTTTCCAGCAGCGATGTGCCGTTCACCAGCTTCGCCCTGTTCCTGGGCGTTTCGATGTCCGTCACCGCCTTTCCGGTGCTGGCCCGCATCCTGACCGACCGGCGCATCGATAAGACTCCGCTCGGCGTGCTGGCCCTGGCCTGCGCGGCCATCGACGACGTGACCGCCTGGTGCCTGCTGGCCTTCGTCGTGGGAGTCGCCCAGGCCAAGGCCGACAGCGGCCTGATCGTCCTGGCGATGACGTTGGCCTACGTGGCATTCATGTTCCTGGCGCTGCGGCCCGTGCTGGCCAAACTGGTGCGGCGGCTCGATGCCAGGCCCTTCAGCGCCAACGTGGCCGCGCTGGTGTTCGTCGGCGTCCTGGCGTCGGCGGCGGCCACCGAATGGATCGGCATTCATGCCATCTTCGGCGCGTTTCTGCTGGGGGCGATCATCCCGCACGATTCCGCGCTGGCCAGGACCTTCAACCATAAGCTGGAAGAACTGGTCACCGTGCTGCTCTTGCCTGCCTTTTTCGCCCTGACGGGGATGCGGACCCAGATCGGGCTGGTGTCGGGGCTCGACCAGTGGCTGCTGTGCGGGCTGATCATCCTGGTGGCCACGGCGGGCAAGTTCGGCGGCACGCTGGCTGCCGCGCGGCTGACCGGGTTGGGCTGGCGCGACGGTTCCGCCCTGGGCGTGCTGATGAATACGCGGGGGCTGATGGAGCTGATCGTGTTGAATATCGGGCTGGATTTGAAGGTGATTTCGCCCACGCTGTTCGCGATGCTGGTCCTGATGGCCCTGGTCACGACCGTGGCCACCACCCCGCTCTTATCGCTGTTGGCCCCCCGTTCGATCAAGCTAATGGCGCCGGCCGCCGATGGCGGGGCCCACAAAGATATGCTGGCGCTGTAGCTCTTTCGCGTCATGGGCGGGCAGTCAGAATGACCGCGGCTGCCGTCATCTTGAATACGCCGGCGGGTTAGCGTCGAAGCGTCAAATTCGCGCCAGCCCCACTTTTTCCGCCGTAAACCGTGCTGGCTTGGCAATCCGGCCGCAGTGGCATGCCGGCTGCGTTATTGGCATGGCGGCAGGCCGTCCATCAGGACGGCCATGACGCACTCCAACAGGAGAGTTGTTATGAAGACACTCGGTTTAACCGCTGCACTCACGGCAATGGTTCTATTTGCCGGCCCCGTTGCAGTCCAAGCCGACGACGATGACCGCGGGCGCGACAGGGACGGAGACCGTGACGGTGGACACCACCGCGGTGGGCACCATGGGCACCATGGGAAGCACCATGGGAAGAAGCACCATGGGAAGAAGCACCATGGAAAACACCATGGGAAAGACCATCCTGGTCACCATGGGGATGACCGCCATCACGGCGACCGGGACCGCGATCACCGTGACTTGCACCGCGATCACCGTGATTGGCACCGCGATCACCGTGATTGGCACCGCGATCACCGTGAGGGGGACCGCGATCATCGTGACGGGGACCGCGATCACCGGGACTGGGACCGCGATCGGCGTGACCAGGACCGCGATCGGCGCGACTGGGACCATGGCAGCCAGCGGCCCGTGCCCCCGCCCTGGAGCGGATACCATGGCAACGATCGCCGCCCGCCATATTACGGCAACCCGCGCTACGGCTATCGCAACGGGACCGGGCAACGGCCGGGTTCGCGATACTACTGGTAAACGCCGGTAGTTTCCTGAGACCGCAGTTTGCCAGAGGCGGTCCGGCCACGCCGGCCGCCTCTGGCCTTTTTGTTTACGGTCCTCGGCTCCGGGGTCTATCTGCCTTGCAGGCCGTGGATCCCCCCTCTTCCGCTGTTGCCGCGCCCGCTCCGCCGCTTGCCAAGGCACGCTTTTAGCGGTACCTTCGATACTTTCAGCAGTTCTGCACGGAAGGCCCCATGGTTGCCGGCTCCAGCGACTCCCAGCGCATCGTCATCACCGGCATCGGGCTGACCGCCCCCAACGGCAACTCGCTGGCCGAGTTTCGCGAGAGCCTGCTGGAGGGCCGCAGCGGAGTCACGCCCTACGAGATCCGCTACGTGGGCAAGACCCTGGCCGGCGTCTGCACGTTCGACGAGCTGCGCTACCAGAAGAAGAAGGAAGTCCGCCGCGGCACCCGCGCCGGCAGCGTGGGGATTTACTGCGCGCGGGAGGCGATCGCCGACGCCGGGCTCGACTGGCCCAACCTCGACAAGGCCCAGGTGGGCGTCTACGTGGGCGTCACCGAACATGGCAACGTCGAGACCGAGAACGAGATCTTCGAGCTCAAGGGCTTCGACTACGACACCAAGTTCTGGTCGCACCACCACAATCCTCGCACCGTGGCCAACAATCCCGCGGGCGAGATCTCGCTGAACCTGGGAATCACCGGGCCGCACTACACGATCGGGGCGGCCTGCGCGGCGGGCAACGCCGGCCTGATCCAGGGGGTGCAGATGCTGCGGCTGGGAGAGGTCGACCTGGCGCTGGCGGGCGGGGTTTCGGAGAGCATCCGCACCTTCGGCATCTTTGCCAGTTTCAAGAGCCAGGGAGCGCTCGCCTCGCACCCGGAGGCCGCCAAGGCTTCGCGGCCCTTCGACCTGGACCGCAACGGCATCGTGGTGGCCGAGGGGGGCTGCATGTACGTGCTGGAACGCTTCAGCGACGCCCGGGCCAGGGGAGCCGAGATCTACGGCGAGATCGCCGGTTACCACATCAACAGCGACGCCAGCGACTTCGTGCTGCCCAACCCCGACAGGCAGGCCGAGTGCATGCAGCGGGCCTTGAAGCGATCGGGGATCGCGGCGGCCGAGGTCGATATCGTGAGCACGCACGCCACGGGGACGTCGTCGGGCGATACCCAGGAGTGCGCGGCGCTGCGGGGCGTGTTCGACAGCGCCCCGCGAACCATGTTCAACAATGCCAAGAGCTTCATCGGGCACGCCATGGGGGCTGCCGGCGCGCTGGAGCTGGCCGGCAACCTGCCGGCCTTCAAGGACCATCTCTGCCATCCCACGATCAACGTGGATCGGCTCGATCCGGAGTGTGCCCTGCCGGGCCTGGTGGCCAACGAAACTCGGCAGGTTCCGCCGCCGAAGTACATCCTGAACAACTCCTTTGGCATGCTGGGCATCAACTCGGTGCTGATCGTAGGGAAGGTTTGACGGCTTCGGCAGCCGGAGCGCCGGCGGGCCATACGTGGGACAACCGAAAAAAGGAGACCGAGGTGATGAGCCCGGCCGACATCAGGGAAGCAGTGATCGACATCCTGGCGGGGATCGCCCCGGACGAGGACCTCTCGCACCTCGACCACGACGTCTCGTTCCGCGAGCAGCTCGAGCTGGACAGCATGGACTTCCTCGACATCGTCATGGAGCTGCGCAAGCGCTATCGCGTGCAGATCCCGGAAGACGACTACCTCGAGCTGCGCAGCATGAACAGCACGGTCGCGTACCTGGGGCCGATCATGAAGGACCTCGAGAAGGTTTGACGCGATATCTGCAACCGTCGTTCTAGAACAACTCCGGCCAGTGCCTGCCAGGGTGCCAGGCCGGCCGCCTGGGGCCAGCCCCGTGCCATCCGCCAAAGAGCATCCGCCGCCGCGCGACAATGCCTACGACACGGTCATCATCGGGGCCGGCATGTCGGGACTGGCGGCCGGCATCCGGCTGGCCTACTACGATCGGCGGGTCTGCATCCTGGAGCGGCACACGACGATCGGGGGTCTCAATTCGTTCTATCGGCTGGACGGCCGCAACTACGACGTGGGGCTGCACGCGGTAACGAACTACACCCCCAAGGGGACGCGCAAGGGGCCGCTGGCTCGCTTGCTGCGGCAACTGCGGATCGGCTGGGACGAGTTTGCCCTGGCGCCGCAGATCGGTTCGCGGATTGCATTTCCCGGCGTCTCGCTCGACTTCAACAACGACTTCGCCTTGTTCGAGTCGCAGGTCCACCAGCATTTTCCGCAGGAGAAGGACAACTTCCGGCGGCTGCTGGCCCGCATTGCCGACTACGACGATTTGGATTTTTCAACCGCCAGCCTGTCGGCCCGTTCGGTCGTGGCCGGGATCATCGGCGACCCGCTGCTGATCGAGATGCTGTTCTGCCCGCTGATGTTCTACGGCAGCGCGCGGGAGAACGACATGGACTTCGCCCAGTTCTCGGTGATGTTCCGCAGCGTGTTTTGCGAGGGGCTGGCGCGGCCTTTCGCCGGAGTGCGGGTGATCCTCAAGACGCTGGTCCGCAAGTTCAAGCAGTTGGGCGGCGAGCTGCGGCTCCGCTCGGGCGTGAGCCGCATCGCCGTCGAGGACGGCCGCGCCCGCCGGGTGGTGCTCGACGACGGCGCCGAGCTGGAGGCGCAATCCATCCTCTCCAGCGCCGGCTGGCTGGAGACGATGCGGCTGTGCGACGACGTCAGCCGGCTGGACGATTCTCCGGCCGGGCAGCTCTCGTTCATCGAATCGATGTCGATCCTCGACGCGCAACCGCGCGAGCTCGGGCACGACCGGACGGTGGTCTTCTTCAACGACCACTCCCGCTTCCAATGGCAAAAGCCCGACGAGCTGGCCGACGTCCGCAGCGGCGTCATCTGCTCGCCCAACAATTTCGTCTACGACGAGCCGCCGGCCGAGGGGATGATGCGGATCACCTCGCTGGCCAATTTCGACCGCTGGAACAGCCTGGCCGACCCGCAGTACCGGCTGGCCAAGCTCCGCTGGTACGATGCCCAGGCGGCCTCCGCGGTCCGCTTCGTACCCGACTTCCGCGCCAATGTGATCGCCACCGACATGTTCACGCCCACCACCATCCGCCGCTTCACCGGGCACGTCAACGGCGCGGTCTACGGAGCCCCACGCAAGAGCTACCAGGGCACGACGCACCTCGAAAACCTCTTCGTTTGCGGGACAGACCAGGGTTTTGTCGGTATCATTGGCGCCATCTTCAGCGGCATCGCCATCGCCAACCGCCACCTGCTCCAGACGGCCGGACCCTAGAAATCCATGCCCAAAGATTTCCTCAAAGGCGCCCGCGACCAGTACGACGTGGTCGTCATCGGCAGCGGGCTGGCCGGCCTGACCGCCGCCAACACGCTGGCCAAGGCCGGCCGCTCGGTCCTGCTCCTCGAGCAGCATTACCAGTTGGGGGGCATGGCCACCTGGTTCAAGCGCAAGGGGGGCCACATCTTCGACATCTCGCTGCACGGCTTCCCCGTCGGCATGGTCAAAAGCTGCCGCCGCTACTGGACCGACGAGATCGCCCACTCGATCGTCCAACTGCGGAACATCCGCTTCGACAACCCGATGTTCTCGCTGACTACCACGTTCAACCGCGACGACTTCACCCGCCTGCTCAGCGAGCGGTTCCAGGTGCCGCCCCGCGACGTGCAGGCCTTCTTCGACACCGCCCGCGGGATGAACTTCTACGACGACCAGTCGCTGACGGTGGGCGAGCTGTTCGAGCGGTTCTTTCCCGGCCGCGAGGACGTCATCCGCCTCTTGATGGAGCCGATCACCTACGCCAACGGCTCGACGCTGGAAGACCCGGCCATCAGCTACGGCATCGT
>JBBDNX010000709.1:0-2064 GCA_040877345.1 Pirellulales bacterium | reverse complement strand
CACCCTCTATGCCGAGGGGCAGCGGCAGTACTTCGAAAGCCTCTCGGCCTACGCCCGCCAGCTCCTGCACCAGATGGAACGGCCCGAAGTCGACCTGATCGAAGGCCTGCAGCCGACCGTCGCCATCGACCAGCGGGCCGGCATCCGCAACCCCCGCAGCACGGTGGCCACGGTCACCGAGATCTACGACCATCTGCGGCTGCTGATGGCCCGCCTGGGCAAGGTGTTCTGTTACCGCTGCGGCGAACCGATCCGCTGCCAAAGCCCCCAGCAGATTGTCGACCAGTTGCTCGACCTCGCCGAGGGGACGCGCCTGATGGTCATGGCCCCCTTGGTGCGAGGCCGCAAGGGTCAGCATGCCGACGTGTTTCAGTCGATCCGCAAGGCGGGGCTGGTCCGCGCCCGTGTCGACGGGGCCGTCTACGACCTCGACGCGCTGCCCGAATTGGCTCCGCGCAGGAACCATACCATCGAGGCGATTGTGGATCGGATCGTGCTGCGGCCCGGCATTCGAGCCCGCCTCGCCGACTCGATCCAGTTGGCTTTGCGGCAAGCCGAGGGACTGGTTGGCGTGACGCATTCGCCGCCCCAGGCCGCTTCCGGCGCGGCCTGGCGGGAGGAGCTGTTCAGCACCGAGCACGCCTGCCCGCGCTGCAAGATCAGCTATGAAGAGCTGGAGCCTCGCACGTTCAGCTTCAACAGTCCCTACGGAGCTTGTCCCAAGTGCGAAGGACTCGGCTCGCTGGAATTATTTGATCCGGAGCTGGAGGCGGCCGACCTGGCCGCCGAGTCGCCCTGCCCCGAATGCGGCGGAGCCCGGCTGCGGCCGGAGGCCCGAGCGGTTCGCCTCGGCGGCAAGGCCATTCACGAGATCACCGCCCTGGGTGTCGAGCAGGCCAGGCAGTTCTTTGCCGGCCTGGAGTTCGGCCCGCAGCAGGCTCCCATCGCCGGGCCCATTGTCGAGGAGATCGCGGGCCGCCTGTCGTTCCTGGACAAGGTGGCCTTGGGCTACCTCACGCTCGATCGGGCGGCCGACACGCTCTCCGGCGGCGAGCTGCAGCGAATCCGCCTGGCCACGGCGGTCGGGTCCGGGCTGGTCGGCGCCTGCTACATCCTCGACGAGCCCTCGATCGGCTTGCACCAGCGCGACAATCAGCGGCTGATCGAAGTCCTGCGCAAGGTGCAGTCGCAGGGCAACACGGTGCTGGTCGTCGAACATGACGAAGCGATCATCAACCAGGCCGACCACCTCATCGACGTGGGACCCGGCGCCGGCCGGCACGGCGGGCGGATCGTGGCCCAGGGCACGCCGGAGGAAATCCGCCGCCAGCCCGCTTCGCTGACCGGCAAGTACCTGTCCGGCGAGCTGACAATCCCGGTGCCCGGCCGGCGCCGGCCGGTCAGCCCCAAGCGGGCCATTTCGATCCAGGGGGCCGCGGTCCACAACCTGAAGCAGATCGACGTCTGGTTTCCCCTCTCGGCCCTGGTGGCGGTGACCGGCGTGAGCGGATCGGGCAAGAGCTCGCTGGTGCACGCCACGTTGGCCCGCGGCGTGGCGCGCCGGTTGGGCGGCAACGGCGCCCGGCCGGGCCCGTACACCAGCCTGCGCGGCGTGCAGATGATCGACCGCCTGGTGGAGGTCGACCAGATGCCGATCGGCCGCACGCCGCGGAGCAACCCGGCCACGTACACGGGCGTCTTCGACGAAATCCGCCGCGTGTTCAGCACCACCCGCGAGGCCCGGCTGCGCGGCTACAAGCGGGGACGGTTCAGCTTCAACACCAAGGGGGGCCGCTGCGAAGTCTGCCAGGGGCAGGGGCAGTGCAAGATCGAGATGAACTTCCTGCCCGATCTCTATGTCCAGTGCCCGGAGTGCCAGGGGGCGCGGTTCAACAAGCCGACGCTCGAGATCCACTACCGCGGGCTGTCGATCGCCGACGTGCTCGATCTGAAGGTCGACGAGGCCTTGGAGTTTTTTGAGAACTTTCCGGTCATCCGGCGGCTGTTGGCCAGCTTGCAGGAGGTCGGCCTGGGCTACATCACGCTGGGCCAATCCTCGACGAC
>JBBDNX010000708.1:0-2066 GCA_040877345.1 Pirellulales bacterium | reverse complement strand
CCGTTTCATCCCAAGCGCGTCCCACACCATTTCACCGACGTGCTGGTAATCGGGGGCGGACTGGCCGGGCTGCGGGCGGCATTGGCCATCGAACCGCCGATGCGGGTGCTGGTGATCACCAAGGACTCGCTGCCGGAGTCGAACTCGAGCTACGCGCAGGGGGGCATTGCGGGGGTGCTGGACCCGGAGGACCGCTTTGAGAATCACGTGGCCGATACGCTGCGGGCCGGCGGCGATTTGTGCGACGAGCAGATCGTGGACCTGGTGGTGCGCGAGGCGCCGGGGCGGATTCGCGAGCTGATCGCCTGGGGGGCCCGCTTCGACGAGGAATCGGGCTCGCTGGCCCTGGGGCGCGAGGGGGGGCACAGCCACGACCGCATCGTGCACGCGCTGGGCGACGCCACGGGCAGGGAGGTGATGCGAGCGGTCATCGATCGCGCGCGGGGGATGCCCAACCTCGACATCTGGCCCGATACGTTCACCCTCGACCTGCTCACGCACGGCGGCGTCTGCCGCGGCGCATTGGTCGATAACGCGCATCACGGCAAGACGCTGGTCTGGGCCAAGCAGACGATCCTCTGCACGGGCGGCGCCGGCCAGCTCTATCGCGAAACCACCAACCCGCCGGTCGCCACCGGCGACGGCCACGCGCTGGCCTGGCGGGCCGGCGCCGAGCTGCGCGACATGGAGTTCATGCAGTTCCACCCCACGGTGCTGTACATCGCCGGCAGCAGCCGCAGCCTGATCACCGAGGCCATGCGGGGTGAAGGGGCGCACCTCATCGACCGGACCGGCAATCGCTTCATGCCCGACTACGACAGCCGGGCCGAATTGGCCCCTCGCGACATCGTCAGCCGGGCGATCGTCAGCCAGATGGAAAAGACCCGGCACTCCAACGTCTACCTCGACCTGGCGCACCTCGAAGCGGACCGAGTCCGCCGGCGGTTCCCAGGCATCGCGGCGGTCTGCGCGGAGTTCGGCCTCGACATTGCCCGCGACCCCATTCCGGTGCGGCCCGGCGCGCATTACATGATCGGCGGCGTCTCGGTGGACGCCGAAGGGCGCACCACCCTGGAAGGGTTGTGGGCCGCCGGCGAAGTCAGTTCCACCGGTCTGCACGGCGCCAACCGCCTGGCTTCGAACAGCCTGCTGGAGGGGCTGGTGTTCGGCGCATACGCCGGCCGGGGAGCCGCGCGGGCCGCCGCCCGGCTGCCCGACACGTTCTCGGCCCTGCCGCTGGAAAACCCGGCGGCCGTCGAGCCGGCGGAGCCTTTGGATCTCGAGGACATCCGCAACTCGCTCAAAAGCCTGATGTGGCGCAGCGCGGGCGTGCGCCGCGCGCGGGCCGGCCTGTCGGAGGCCCAGGAGACGATCGACCGCTGGTGCGGCTACGTGCTGAACCGGCAGTTTGCCGATCCGGCCGGCTGGCAACTGCAGAACATGCTCTGCGTGGCCCGGCTGATGATCGCGGCCGCCTTGGCCCGCGAGGAGAGCCGAGGGGTGCACCTGCGGGTCGATTTTCCGGAAATGGACAACCAGCAATGGCGGCGGCACCTGGCCTTTCGCCGACGGGAGCCAGCCGTTTAGTGGCCATTTGTCGAGACGGCCTGGGAAGGCCGTCCTAGCTGCTAACTAAACGGGCAAGGAAGTTCTGGTGAAACGCCGGACGGCCCGAATTCTGGCGAATTCGGCTACCGCCACGGCCCGAATTGTGGCGAATTCGGCTACGGCTGGACGGCCTGGAAGGCCGGCCTGGGACCGTTCGTCAGCCAGCACGGATTCGGCACTTCGCCGATCCTGTTCGGCGAGTTGTTGATCATCACCAACGACCAGGACGCCGATAGTTTTCTGATCGCGGTCGATCGCAACAGCGGCGCCACGCGCTGGAAGGTGGATCGCGAGCACATTCCCAAGCAGAACGCTTGTTATGAGACCCCCTGCCTATACCAGCCGCCGCAGGGACCGGCCGAAATGATCGTGTGCAGCCGGGCGCACGGCATGTCCAGCATTGATCCGCTGTCGGGCAAGACCAATTGGGAGCTGCCCGTCCTGGAGCGCCGCGCGGT
>JBBDNX010000707.1:0-2068 GCA_040877345.1 Pirellulales bacterium | reverse complement strand
CAAGTTAGGGTGCCGGACTTGGGCGGCGGAAGTTCGTTTGCCCCTTTCCGGGCGCGCCAAATCGGGCCGAAAGGCGATGTTTGAACTTTCCAGCTCCCTTAGACGACTCAAGGGCCCGCGATGTAGGGTACAGGGGCCGGTTCGCCGGCCCCGAGGCCCTCCATCTGGCCCAAGTTCGACCAGAACGACCCAAGTGCCGCGGGGTTTAGCTGACTGGAAGGAGTGTCCCAACGATGGATTGCGCATCAGGCCCGGCTGCCATACGCACATTCGCGATACATCGCCGGCCGGCAGTTGGCCTGTCCCGGATGCAGTCGCCCAGGCTGCCGGTGCTGCTTCGGGCCGCGCTGTGCGCGGCGGGCAGCGTCTTCTTTCTTGCGGGAAGCCCGTCGTTGGCCGAACCGCCTGAAGATCGGCCCAAGGCCGCCCAGAAGGATGCCGAGGCCGCGCCGGACCCTAAGCCTGAAAAACCGGTGGAGCCCGCCGAGGAGCCCAAGCCCGCCGCGGAGGCCCAGGCCAAGCAAGCCCAAGCCGATGAGCCGGACGAACCTCAGCCGGCGCCCCAAGCTCCCGCGGCAAACGCCCAGTTGCGGTTTCGCTTTGGCCGCATGCAGTTTGGCCGCAACCAGTTCGGCCCGCGGCAGCCGAATGCCGGTCAGGGCGACATGGTAGACGACGGTTTGGAGAGCGTGTTTTATCCGCCCGACCGCTCCACCATGCAGCGGCTGTCTAAAGCCCAAGACCTGCTCAAGGAAAAGCGGTTTGGCGAAGCAGCCCGCTTGCTGGGAAGCATCCTGGAGGCGCCGGAAGACTTCTTCTTTCAACCCAACCGCGACGAGCCGATCTTTCGCAGCCTCAAGAGCGAAGCCCAGCGGCTGATCGGCCAGATGCCCGCTGACGGCAGGGCCGCTTACGAGCTGCAGTACGGCGCTCAAGCCCGGCGGATGTTGGACGAGGCGGCGCGGATCGGCGACGGCGCGGCCCTGGCCGAAATATCGCGCCGCTTCTTCCATACCCAGGCCGGTTACGAGGCCACCTACCTGCTGGCCGCCACGGAGCTGGACCGGGGCCGGCCTCTCTCGGCCGCGTTATGTTTGAAGCGGCTGCAAGACACGCCCGACGCTGCCCAACGATTCGAGCCGTCGTTATCGCTCAAGGCGGCGGTCTGCTGGCGGCGGGCCGGGCTGACCGAAAAATCGCTGAGCACGCTGGTCGCGCTGCGCCGCGCGGCGCCGCAGTCGGCGCCGTTCATCGAAGGCCGCGCTGAACCGCTGTTCCGAACCGAGGCCGAGGCGCTGGCCTGGCTGGACAGCAAGTTGGGCACGCAATCGCTATCCGTGCAGGCGCCCGGCGCCGAGCAATGGGCGATGTACCGCGGCGGGCCCGGCCGCAACACCGCCAGCCTGGGGAGCAGCCCGCTGTTGAATCGGCGTTGGGCGGTTCCCACGGCCAACGACCCGGCCATCGAAGACACGCTGGCGCAGCTCCGCCAGGGTTATCTGGACCAGGGTCAGCGGGCCCTGCCGGCGCTGCACCCCTTGGCCGTCAACGGATTCGTTTTCATGCGGTCGGTGACCGGCCTGGAAGCGATCGACTTCCGCACCGGAAAGCGGATCTGGAACGGGCCGGTGGACGACTCGGTCGAACAGTTGCTCGATCCGGCCAACGATGGCTCGCAGGCCCGCGGGGCAAGCTCGCTGGCCGCCTGGCTGCCGCAGCGCGTCTGGGACGACGCCACCTATGGCACGCTGTCCAGCGACGGCGAAAACGTGTACTGCATCGAGGACCTGGGCGTCGGCATGGGGACGGTCAACCCGCCGCAGATCATCCTCCACAACGGCCGGATGATGGAGCAGCAAGCAGGTCCGCGCAGCTACAATCGGCTGGCGGCCTACGAGATCGCCACGGAGGGAAAGCTGAAGTGGGACATCGGCTCGCAGCCTGGCGACGACCAGATGCCGCTGGCCGGCGCGTTTTTTATGGGGCCTCCGCTGCCGCTGGCCGGCCATTTATACGTGTTGGCCGAAGTCAAGAAGCTGTTGGGATCGAAAGGGGAAATCAAAACAAC
>JBBDNX010000706.1:0-11439 GCA_040877345.1 Pirellulales bacterium | reverse complement strand
CAGGTGGAGCAGCGGGGGCCGGCGGAGCAGGTGGAGCAGCGGGGGCCGGCGGAGCGGGTGGTGGAGCGGGTATGCCTCCGGGCATGGGGCCCGGTGGGGCGGGTATGCCTCCGGGCATGGGGCCCGGTGGAGCCGGCATGCCTCCGGGCATGGGACCCGGCGGAGCGGGCGGAGGAGCAGGTATGCCTCCGGGCATGGGGCCCGGCGGAGCGGGGATGGCGCCCGGCGGCGCCGGCGGAGGCGGCGGACTTGCCAACGACGCTAGCTCGCCCGAATACCCCGTTCAGCAAGTCGTGAGCAAAATCCTGGCAGGTGAGGCCGGCGACCTCTCCGAGTTCATCAGCACCAAGGCAACCGGCAAACTGAAACAGTTGCGCAGTGGCAAGCTGTCCGAATCGCAGCTCGAACGGCTCAAGGGCGATTTGACCGACGTCCAGAAACAAGGCCAACCCAAGAAGGTCGGCAATCGACACATCATCGTGATGGAAAACAAGACCAGTAAGAAGAAGGTTCAGTTCATCGTTGTCTCCGAGGGAGGCAAGATGGTCATCATGTCGATGCGTTAAGACAGCGGCTAAGCAAGGCTTTGGGGCGATGGTTCGCGGCATCGAGGTGGAGACATGCCCCGCCGTGTCACGCATCGTTACGAGCATCCCTGCAGCCGCCGCTCGGCAATCCAGGCCGGCGCCATCGGCTTGCTCGGCCTGGGCATGAACCATCTCGAGCCGCTTCGCCAGGCGGTCGCCCAGCAGGTCCCGCCTCGCCGGCCGGCGGCTAAGTCGGTCATCTACATCTTTCTGTCCGGCGGCCTGGCCCAGCACGACAGCTTCGATCTCAAGCCCGACGCGCCAGACTCGATCCGGGGCGAATTCCAGCCGATTGCCACGCGGACGCCCGGCATCGACATCTGCCAGCATCTGCCGCTGTTGGCCCAGCGCAGCCACCTATGGGCCCTGGTCCGATCGCTCACCCATCGCACGAACGATCATTCGCTTGGCCACCTTTACATGTTCACCGGGCGGTCGACTCCGCCCCCCTTGTTCGATGCCCTCCAGCCCAAGTCGACCGATTGGCCCGCCATCGCCTCGGTAGTGGCCGATGCCTCCGTCGCGCTGCCGGGAGTCGGCCAGAGCCGCCATAACCTGCCGCCGGCGGTCGTCTTACCGGAGCGATTGATCCACAACACGGGGCGCGTCATCCCCGGGCAGTTCGCCGGCCAGATGGGCGCCAACCGCGATCCATGGTTCGTCGAAGCTTCGGCCTTTTATCCCAAGCATTACGGGGCCTATCCGGAGTTCGGGTTCCATCACGCCCATGGAGCCGACAATCCGCCCGGCTACAAGTACCAGGCTCCCAACCTCACGCTGCCCGAAGGGCTGGGCGGCGAGCGATTCGGCCGGCGGCTCGACCTGCTGGAACATGTCGATCGCCAGCGCCGGGCACTGGAAACGGCGGCGGAGCACGAGCCGTTCGACCGGCACCGGCAGAACGCCATCTCGCTGTTGGCCGATCCCAACACCCAGCGCGCCTTCGACGTCACCAACGCCGACCCGGCCGTGCTCGACCGCTACGGCCGCAACCTGTTCGGCTGGTCGCTGTTGATGGCACGCCAGCTCGTCGAAGCCGGCGTGACGCTGGTGCAAGTCAACCTGGGCAACAATGAAACCTGGGACACCCACGGCAATGCCTTCCCGCACCTGAAGGACTACTTGTTCCCGCCCACCGATCGGGCCCTCTCGGCGCTGCTCGACGATCTGGCGGAACGTGGCTTGCTCGACTCGACGCTGATCGTCATGGCCGGCGAGTTCGGCCGCACGCCCAGGATCTCCACGCTGCCGGAGCACTACAAGCTGCCGGGCCGCGACCATTGGGGAGCGGTGCAGACGGTGTTCTTTGCCGGCGGAGGCGTACGTGGCGGCACGGTGATCGGCGCCTCCGACAAGATCGGCGCCTTCCCCGCCTCGCAGCCCGAGACGCCGGAGAACATGGCGGCCACGATTTATCACGCCCTGGGCATTCCTTCCGTGGCCGTCTGGCACGATGCGCTCGACCGCCCGCACCCCATCTATCATGGCCAGCCGATTGCCGGCTTGACCTGACGGAAACCGTGCCACGATAAGCAGGGCCCAGAGGCATGCCGCATTCGCGTTTGGCTCCGTGGTTGGTGGCGGTTTGCTCTTCTATCTGCCAGCTCGCCCGCGCCGAAGAACCGAAAGCCCCCGCGGTTGCCAGCCCGCTGGCGGCCGAAGAATCGCTCGCACACTTCCGTCTGCCCCAGGGGCTGCGAATCGAGCTGGTGGCCGCCGAACCGGACGTGATCGATCCGGTCGCCGTCCGCTTCGACGAAGATGGACGGCTGTGGGTGGTCGAGATGGGCGACTATCCCAACGGGCCGCTGCCGGGCGAAGCGCCTCGGTCGCGGGTCCGCATCCTCGAAGACCGCGACCGGGATGGCCGCTATGAAGTCTCGCGGGTCTTTGCCGAGGGCTTGCTGTTCGCCAACGGCGTGCAGCCCTGGCGGCAGGGGGCCATCATCACGCTGTCCGGCAAGATCGCTTACCTGGCCGACACCGATGGCGACGGCCGGGCCGACCTCACCGAAACCTGGTACAGCGGGTTTGCCGAAGACAATCCCCAACTGCGGGTCAACCATCCGCGCTTCGCGTTGGACAACCATGTCTACGTGGCCAACGGGCTGCGCGGCGGCAGCGTGACCGACCCGCGGCGCCCGGATGCCCAGCCGCTGCCAATCAGCGGCCGCGACTTTCGTTTCGATCCGATCGGCGGCCGCTGCCAGGCGGTCTCCGGGCATGGGCAGTTCGGTCTCACCTTCGACGATTTTGGCAACCGCTTCAACTGCTCGAACCGCAACCCGCTGATGCACGTGGTCCTGGCCGACCACTACCTGGCTCGCAATCCGTTGCTGGCCGTCCCGGCAGTGGCATCCGACGTGGCGGCCGCCGGCGAGGCCTCGCGCGTCTTCCCGCTCGGCCAGGCTTGGACCACGTCGATCCTGCACGCCGGGCAGTTCACCGCGGCCTGCGGGGTGGAAATCTACCGGGGCGGCGCGTTGCCCTCCGAGTTTGCGGGCAATGCCTTCACGTGCGAGCCGACCGGCAACCTGGTCCACCGCGAGATCATCGAGCCGGCCGGGGCGACGTTTACTTCCAAGCCGGCCTACGAGCGTGCCGAGTTCCTGGCATCCCCCGATACCTGGTTCAGGCCGGTGAACCTCGAGACAGGCCCCGACGGCGCGCTGTATGTCGTGGACATGTATCGAGCCGTCATCGAGCACCCCGAGTTCGTGCCGGACGAGCTGAAGGAGCGTCCCGACCTTCGCTGGGGAACGGATCGCGGCCGGATCTATCGCATCGTTGCCGGGCCGCCGCCCGAACAGGCCGAACCTCGCGCTCCGCCACGCTTGTCGGCCGCCTCGACCGGCGAGCTGGTCGCTTTGCTCGAACATCCCGATGCCTGGTGGCGAGAGACTGCCGCCCGCCTCCTGTACCAGCGACAGGACCGCGGCGCGCAAGGCGCCCTGGAACGCCTGGCACGCACGGCCGCTGATCCGCGGGCCAGAGTGCACGCCCTGTGGGCCTTGGAAGGCCTCGACTGCCTGTCCGACGACGTCGCAGCGCTGTCGCTAACCGACCGGCATCCGCGCGTCCGCGAACAAGCGGTGCTGCTGGCCGAGGCGGGGCTGGGCCGCTCGCCACGGTTGCGGACCGCAGTCCTGGACCTGGCGAGCGATAACGATCCGCGGCTGCGGTTCCAAGTGGCGCTGAGCCTGGGATTGTCGCAGGGCGACGACCTGGTCGAGCCGCTGGCCGCCATCGGCCTGGCCGGCGCCGGCGACCCGTGGACCCGGCTGGCCGTGGCCGCCTCCGCCGATCGAGCCGGCATTTTATTGAAGACGATCCTGGACCGGTTGGCTATGAAAAGCGTCTTGGCCGGCGAGGGTGAGCTGGCCCTCGTCGCTCAACTGGCGCACCTGGTCGGCGCGCGGCGCGAGCCGGACGAGATCGGCGACCTGTTGCGGCTGGCGGCCGGCTTGCCTTCCGGTTCGAACGGCGACCGCTTGCGGCTGACGGCCGTGGCCGGCATCGCAGATGCCCTGCGCAATCGCGGCGGCAGTCTGCAAACCATCGTGCGCCAGGCTCAAGGCGACAACGGCGCCGAGGGCCATTTGAGCCGCATCTTTTCCCAGGCGGCAGCCATCGCTCAAAATGCCGATGCCGCGCCGGCCGTGCGCCGGCAAGCGGTGGCCCTCTTGTCACACGCCGGCTTCGATCTGGCGGCTGGGGTATTGATCGCGCTGGTCGAAGCTCCCACCGATTCCGAGCTGGAGTTGGCCTCCATCCGTGCCCTGGCCGTTCATCGTCACGACAGCGTCCGCGAAGTGCTGGTGGCGAACCTGCCCCGCCGGACGCCTGCCGCGCGGCGGGCCATGCTCGAAGCGCTGCTGGCCGATCCGCCCGGCGCCGCCCTGATCCTCGACGAGCTGGCCGCGGGCCGTCTCAGACCCGCCGAGATCGATCCGTTGCACACCGCAAGATTGCTCGATCATCGGGAGCAGGCCATCCGGCAGCGGGCCGCGGAACTGCTGGCCGGGCCGGCGCCCGCCCCGCGCGCCGAGATTCTGTCGCGCTACCGCTCGGCGCTCGAGGCCGAGTCCGACCCTCGGCAAGGGGTGGAGGTCTTCCGCAAGAACTGCAGCACCTGCCACAAGATCGGCTCGATCGGCGTGGACGTGGGACCTAGCGTAGCCGACGCGCGGACCGAGACTCCCGACCAGCTTCTGCTGGACATCCTCGAGCCAAGCCGTGCCATCGACAACGATTACGTTGCCTACTCGATTACGACCGTCGCCGGCAACGCGCTGAAAGGAATCATCGTCTCGGAAACCGCCAGCTCGGTGACTCTCCAGGAGCCCGAGGGCAAGCTCGTGCCGCTGCTGCGCGCCGACATCGATGAAATGCAGTCCAGCGGCGTCTCGCTGATGCCCGAAGGCCTGGATCGCAACATCACGCCCCGCGAAATGGCCGACCTGATCTCGTTCATCAAGAACTGGCGTTATCTCGACGGCCAGGTCCCTTTGCCGGCCGGGACGGCGCCTTCGTCGAGTCGCTGAGGGGGGGCGATTGCTCCTTCAGCCCCCTTTGACCGGTTCGACCCAACTGGGGTATAATATCCGCGGGACCAGTGCCCACACCCGCCAATACCGCCCGCCGCCGCAACTGGCTTTGGCCGGGAAGCAAAGGCTTCCGGCCATGTTTTAGTCGCTAACCGCAGCCAGAGAATCCGACACGAAGGACGGGCGCAATGTCCAGCCCGCACGGTCGCGTTGCCATGAACATGCACCGCCGGTTCCCGCTCGTTGCGCTCGCCCTCTTCGGCGGTCTCGCGAGCGTCGTGCGCCATGCCGCCGCCGAGGAGACGCCCCGCGCCGTCACCGCCCAGCAGGCGGAGTTCTTCGAAAGCAAGGTCCGCCCCCTGTTGGCCAACCGCTGCCAGGAGTGCCATGGGAGCGACGTCCAGGAGGCCGATCTGCGGCTCGATGCGCCGCCCATGGCCATTGAGCGAGACGGCGGCCCGGTGATCGTGCCCGGCGATCCGGGCCAAAGCCGTTTGATCGAGGTCGTGCGTTACGAGGCCGACGTGCAAATGCCTCCCGATGGCAAGCTGTCGGACGAGGAAGTGGCCGCCCTGGTGGCCTGGGTCGACATGGGGGCGCCTTGGCCGGCCGGCTCGGCCGCCCACGTCGAGACCATGGACGAGCGGATGGCAAGGGCCCGCGCGGAACATTGGGCGTTCCAGCCCGTGGTCCCTCGAGAGCCGCCGAGCGTGAAAAACACCGCCTGGTCTGCCAACCCCATCGACGCCTTCGTGTTGGCCCGCCTCGAAGCGCAGGCCCTGGCGCCCTCGCCCCCGGCCGACCGGCGCACGCTGCTGCGGCGGGCCACGTTCGATCTGATCGGCCTGCCGCCCACGTACGACCAGGTGCAGGCATTTCTCGACGACAAGCAGCCCGGCGCGTTCGAGCGCGCGGTCGATCGGCTGCTCGCCTCGCCCCAGTATGGCGAGCGCTGGGGCCGCCACTGGCTTGACGTGGCCCGCTATGCCGACACCAAAGGCTACGTGTTCACCCAGGAGCGGCGCTACCCGTTCTCTTACACGTATCGCGATTACGTGGTCCGGGCGTTCAACGAAGATTTGCCCTACGACCGTTTCATCCTCGAGCAGTTGGCCGCCGACCAGTTGGACCTGGGAGAGGATAACCGCGCCCTGGCCGCCATGGGTTTTCTAACGCTTGGCCGGCGGTTCATGTTCAATACCCAGGACATCATCGACGACCGGATCGACGTGGTCAGCCGCGGCTTGATGGCACTGACCGTATCCTGCGCCCGTTGCCACGACCACAAGTTCGACCCGGTCCCGACGGCCGACTACTATTCGCTGTACGGCGTGTTTGCCAGCTCGGTCGAGCCGGACACCGAGCCCTTGATCGGCCAGGCCGAGAACAGCGAAGCCTACGCCCAATACGAGCGGGAGCTGAGCGAACGCGAGCGGGCCTTTGCCGAATTTCGCGACGTGAAGTATCGCGAGCTGCTGCACGAGCTGCGGGCCAGCGCCGGCGAGTACCTGGCGCAGGTGGCCCGAGAACAAAGGCCCGACGCCGCCGGCGACGAAGCGATGCTCTCGCTCGGCCCCGGCGAGCTGCGCCCGCGGCTCGTCCGGCGGTGGCGCGAGTATGTCGAACAAAGCGCGGCCGCCCGGCCCGCGGTCTTTGGGCCCTGGCACGCCTTTGCCGCTCTGGGGCCCGATGAGTTTGCCGCGAAGGCGTCCCAAGTCGCAGCCGGTTTGCCGGCCAAGGCCGCTGCCATGGAAACCAACCGCCTGGTGGCCGAGGCTCTGGCCGGCCAGCCTCCCACGTCGATGCTCGACGTGGCCGATCGCTACGGCGAGCTGCTGGCAAGCGTCGACCGGATGTGGGACGAGGCGTTGGAGCAAGCCTCGGCGTCAGAAGCCGCCGTGGACCGCCTGGACGACCCGGCGGCCGAAGAGCTCCGCCAGGTGTTGTACGGACGTGATTCGCCGGCGGTCGTCCCGGTCGAGCGGGCCCAGCGGCTTTTTGCGCGGGACGTGCGCGACCAGTTGACTGCGCTGCGGCGCAAAGTCGAAGAGCTCAAGGTCGATTCGCCGGCCGCTCCTCCGAGGGCCATGGCCCTGGTCGATGCGCCGTCGCCGACCGATCCGCAGGTCTTCATTCGCGGCAACGCGGGGCGGCCCGGTGAGACGGTGCCACGGCAGTTTCTGGCCGTGCTCTCGCCCGCGGACCGCAGGGCCTTCGAGCGTGGCAGTGGCCGGCTCGAGTTGGCCCAGGCCATCGCCAGTCCGGAAAACCCTCTCACCTCGCGGGTGCTGGTGAACCGCGTCTGGCTGCACCATTTCGGCGAGCCGCTGGTCGAGACGGCCAGCGACTTCGGCCTGCGCAGCGAACCGCCGACGCATCCGGAGCTGCTCGACTACTTGGCCGCCACGTTTGTCGAGCAAGGCTGGTCGCTGAAAAAGCTGCACCGGCTGATCATGCTGTCGAGCGCGTATCAGCAGGCCAGCGGCGAGCGGGCGGAGGCGGCCGCCGTCGATCCTGAGAACCGGCTGCTATGGCGGATGAACCGCCGGCGACTGGAGTTCGAGCCGATCCGCGATTCCTACCTGGCCGTGGCGCACCAGCTCGATCCGGCGCTGGGGGGCAGGCCGGTCGACCTTTGGGCCCGTCCCTTTTCGCCTCGCCGCACGATCTATGCATTCATCGATCGGCAGGACCTCCCCGGCATCTTCCGCAGTTTCGACTTCGCCAACCCCGATGTTTCCAACGACGAGCGGCCCCGGACCACCGTGCCGCAGCAGGCGTTGTTCGCGATGAATTCGCCTTTCGTGCTGGAGCAGGCCCGCGCGCTGGCCGCCCGCCAGGAAGTGGCCGGCCAGTCCGATCCCGAGCATCGCGTGCAGGCTCTCTATCGTTTGGCGCTGGCCCGGCCCGCCGAGCCGGCGGAGGTGCAACTGGCATTGCGCTTTGTGGCCGAGCAACCACAAGACGATGCCACGAAGTTGGGCCCTTGGGAGATGCTTGCCCAGGTGCTCTTATCGACCAACGAGTTCATCTTTGTGGATTGAAGACGACATGACCAATTGCCGGAATGATTCAATCGTGCGGGGTTGCCAGCCTGGCGGGTTGTCGCGGCGCGAGTGGCTGTCACGCTCGGGAATGGGCCTGGGACTGGCGGGACTGGCCTCGGTGCTGTCCGCCGACGGCATGCTGCCGGCCGCCAGGGCCGAGGGCTATACCAACCCCATGGCTTCCAAGCAGCCGCATTTCCCAGGCCGGGCCAAGCACGTCATCCACCTCTTCATGAACGGCGGGCCCAGCCACCTGGACACCTTCGATCCCAAGCCGGCGCTGGAGAAGTATGCCGGCCAGAACCTGCCCATGGAAAACCTGCGCACCGAGCGCAAGACCGGGGCCGCCTTTCCCTCCCCGTTCAAGTTCCAGCGCTATGGCCAAAGCGGCATCGAAGTCAGCGAGATCTTTCCGCGCGTGGCCGATTCGATCGACGAAATCGCCGTAGTCCGCTCGATGCATGCCGACGTGCCCAATCACGAACCCTCGCTGATGTTGATGAACTGCGGCGAGTCGCGACTGGTCCGTCCCAGCATGGGTTCCTGGGTCACGTTTGGCCTGGGCACCGAGAACCAGAACCTGCCGGGCTTTATCGCCATGTGCCCCGGCGGCTACCCGATCAAGGAGACCGAGAACTGGCAGTCGGCCTTCCTGCCCGGCGTGTACCAGGGCACGTACATCGACACCCGCCACACCGACCTGGAAAAGCTGATCCAGAACATCCGAAACGACCAGGTCTCCTCCGGCGACCAGCGGCGGCAGCTCGACCTGCTGGCCCAGCTCAACCGCCGCCACCTCGACCAGCGCGGCGCCGACGCCGCCCTCGAGGCCCGCATCCACGCCTTCGAGCTGGCCTATCGCATGCAGACCGAGGCCGCCGAGGCCTTCGACGTCAGCCGCGAGCCTGCCCACATTCTCGACATGTACGGCCCCGGCGTGCAGGCCCGGCAAATCCTGATCGCCCGGCGGCTGGTCGAGCGCGGCGTGCGTTACGTGCAGGTCTGGCACGGCGAGGGCCAGCCCTGGGACAACCACGACGACATCGAGGAGAACCACCGCCGGCTGGCCGGCCAGTGCGACCAGGCGATCGGCGCGTTGTTAAAGGACCTGAAGCAACGCGGGATGCTCGACGAGACTTTGGTCATCTGGGGAGGCGAGTTCGGCCGCACGCCCACGGTCGAGCTGCCGCAGCCGGGGGCCAACGCCGGCAAGGTGAACGGCCGCGACCACAACCACTACGGCTTCACCGTCTGGCTAGCCGGCGGCGGCGTGAAGGGGGGCCAGGTCTACGGCGCCACCGACGAGTTCGGTTTCAAGGCGGTGGACAACCCCGTCCACGTCCACGACCTGCAGGCGACGGTCCTGCACCTGTTGGGTTTCGACCACAAGCGTCTCACCTACCGACACGCCGGCCGCGACTTCCGCCTCACCGATGTCCACGGCGACGTGGTCCAGGCCCTCCTGGCCTAAAGTAGCAGGCACACTCCGTGTGCCGTTGCCTTTGTCCCGTAGCGAACGACCGACGAGCGGACGGCACACGGAGTGTGCCTGCTACTTATCGACGTCCTCGTACCGAAAGCGCTTGACGAACCTGGCGTGGGGCCGGCCGCCAATCTCCACGTAAGGGTAAACCAGGAAGTTCACCGGGCCGGCCGCGGGGGGCGGCTCGAGCTCGAGGTCGCGGCCCTCGGTAAAGGTCACACGGTCGGCCGTCAGATTGCCGAAGTAGTAGTCCTTCAAGGCCGGGCGCTTGTCGGCCTCGGAAATGTCGACCGCCTGCCATCGGCCATCGTGTACGAACTTTGCCCAGCAGTGATAGCCCGCCACTTCGCCGGCGCCCGTCTCCTCTGGAAGCGGAAAGCCCATCTCGAACTTCGCCGGAATACTCAAGTCGCGGCAGGCGCCGATGAACACGCTGTGGAAGTCGGTGCAGTTGCCGAACCTCGAATCACAGGCCCACAGGGCGTCGCCGCGGCCCCACGGCTGGCCCTCCGGCTTGTCGTAGCTCATCAAGTCGTCGACGGCGTCGTACAGCCTGCGGGCCTTGTCCGCGGCATCGCCCACCGGCACCTCGTCGCCCAGCAGTTTCTTGAGCAGCGTGCCGTCGACCGGGATCAGCTTCGAAGAGGCCAGGTATTCGCGAGGAATTCTGGCCGGCGCCCGCTCGCCCCGGCTGGCCAACAGCTCGCGGCGCTCGACCAGGTATTCGATGTCCACCGCGATCCGGCCTTGCTCGTCGGCCGCGGCCTCGAAGTAGATCGTCTGGTTGCGGTGCGTCTTGTCTTTGCCGTATTGCGGTTTGGCGGGCGTCCGGGCGGCCACCAGCCGGACTTTCTGTTCATGATTGCTGGTGGCCACGGGCATCCAGACTCTGGCCTTGGTGCCGGGCTCCAGCTCGTTGATTGTGGCCCCGTAGAAGAACTTGAACTTGCGGACCTGGGGAGCTTGCGGCCCCTCGTCCGCGGCCGCCGAGGCGGCCAACCCGAGCGCCAGACCGGCGCTCCAAAGAGCTACCCATGCGGGTGTTGCCGAACAGATTGGACACGACATCGCTATACCTCATCTAAAGCAAGGGGCCAACTTGAACTCGCCCCGTATCTCGGCGGGCGCGGCGGGCTTCATGTCCCAGGTATCGAGTTGGCTCGGCCCACCGTGCAGCAGGAAAAGCACGCACGAGCGGGCTGCCGGCGCCTGCCCGCTGCTGGTCTCGGCGCGCAGCAGTCGGGGCAACGAAAGCCCCAGGGTGCCTAGCGCACCCAGGTGCAGCCATTCACGCCGGTTAAGAGCACCAGGCCGTGGCACGGAATAATCCCTGCAACGCGAAGCATTCGTCCAGTTTCGCTCGCCCGCCATTATAGCAAACAAATCTTTGCCGCCACGTTGCGAATGACTCGGGAAAGCACCACAATAGCTTCCGCCCCCGCAGGAGCAATCGGGGGCCGAAACCCGACACCTGGCCGAGCCGCCGACTATGACCGGTCCCGGTTCGCCCGTCAGCCGGTCCGTAACGTCGATGTCGAGAATGCACACTTAGTCTTTCACTTTCGGCGGAGGGGTGGGCCATGTGGGCTCGCAAGCGGCTGGATATCGGCTGGTTCGACCTGGGTTACGCCACGCTCTGCTGCTGTCTGCCGGTGCGGCGGGCCCAGCGGCAGCGGTCCCTCGAGAGTCTTTGGTCCAGCTCCAGTGATACCTTGGCCTGCCTTTCCGTCCGCAGCGGCTTCGCCCTGTTGCTCGAGGCCTTGGCGCTGCCGGCC
>JBBDNX010000705.1:0-11440 GCA_040877345.1 Pirellulales bacterium | reverse complement strand
CGTGCCGGTTGTTTTCGACGCCACTCACAGCGTGCAGGAGCCGGGCGGCTTGGGCTCGGCCACCGGCGGCAACCGGCAGATGGTCGAACCGCTGGCACGGGCGGCCACGGCCATGGGTGTGGACGGGCTGTTTTTCGAGACCCACCCCCAGCCCGATTCCTCGCCCAGCGACGGACCCAACATGGTGCCGCTGGACCAGGTGGGAGGCCTGTTGACGCGGCTGATTCGAATTCGCGAGACGGTGGAGACGCTACGTGCCTGAGAGCTGCCTTACCCCCCTTTCCACCCGCCCCGCACGTGCGCCACAGCTTCGCAGACCGCGCGGCTGGCAGCCGCTGGTGGCGCTGCTGGGCCTGCTGGTGGTGGGCTGCCGGCCTACCGTGCCGACCCCGGCCAATCCCGGCCAGGGTGCCGCCAGCACGCAATCAGGCGAGCGCGTGTTTCGCTTCGCCATCGAGCTCTTGAACGGGCTTGCCGACTTCGACTACGTAACGATCACGGTCGATCAGCGCTACAACATGAACGCCGCCGCCGCCGACCTGCTGAACGCCCAGGCCCTGAAGGAAGTCATCGACCGGCTCAACCAATGGACCATTGCCGCTAAACCCAGCGGAGCCTGGCAAAACGCAACGTGGCAGAGGGACCCCCTGCTCGATACGCTCGGCGATTGGGCCGCGCTGCCCGCGGTCGAGTCGCTCGACGAACTGACGTTCGCGGCCGGCGACGCCGTCGAGCTGCGGCAGGCCGTCTGGCACCGCGAGGTGGCCGAGTCGATCTGCCGCGACGCCACGGACGACCTGGAGCGGGCCAGGCTCCTGTTCGAGTGGGTCGTTCGCAACATCCAGCTCGAGCCGCTGCCCGATCCGACCGAGGCCGCCCTTCCTCCGCACATGCCTTGGCAGACGCTGCTCTTGGGACGCGGCACGGCCCTGGAACGTGCCTGGGTCCTGATGTTGTTGGCGCGGCAGCAGGGCCTCGATATTGTGCTGCTCGACAGGCCCGGCGGCAACGAATCGCCAGACGTTTCGCTGGCGGCCCTGCTGCTGGACGACGAATTGTACTTGTTCGACACGCGGCTGGGCCTGCCCATCCCGGGCGAAGGGGAGCCGGTGGCCACGCTGTCCGCGGCGGCTGAAGACGATTCACTGCTCCGCCGGCTCGACGCCGACACCGACCACCGCTATCCGCTCACCGCGGCCGACCTGGCTGGCGTTGTGGCGCTGGTCGAGGCCTCACCCGCCTACCTGTCGCGGCGGATGGCGATGCTGGAATCGCAACTGTCCGGCAGCGAAAAGCTGGTCCTTTCGGTGCCGGCCTCGCCCCTTGCCGAGCGGCTCAAACAATGCGCGCACGTCGAAGACGTTCGACTCTGGTCGCTGCCTTACAGCCGCCAGCGGCAGCAGTCGAAGCTGAGCCGGCCCCAGCGGGCCGCCCAACTGGCTGAGATGCATCCTTTCGTGCTGCCATTCGTCGAAATAAAGAACAATTTGCCATACCCGATTGCCGCCCTGTGGAAGGGACGGGTATTGCAGTTGCTCTCGGCCAGCGACGGCGAGCACGGTGCGATTCACTTCTACCAATTGGCGCGGGTGCCTGATAGTCGTCTCGGTGAACACTCCTTGATGGCCGAGCAACTCCTCAAGCTTCCCGGCCAGCAGTTCGTGCCGATCGCGACGCGGGCCAAGCAGGATGCCAGCTATTGGCTGGGACTGATGGCCGCCGAGCGCGGGGACTATCGTACCGCCCTGGACTACTTCGGCGAGCGGGTGATGGAGGCGACGCCGGACGGCCCGTGGACCGCCGGCGCCCGCTTCAACCTGGGCCAGGCCTATGAAGCGCTCGGCCAGCCGGACCATGCCGTCGAGGCCTATCTTTCGGACCAGTCGCCCCAGCAGCACGGCAGCCTGCTGCGTGCCCGCCAACTCGAATCCGCCCCGCCACCGGCACCGCCGTAACGTCTTGCCGCACGGCTCCTCTGCCCGCTGCTTCCCGTTCCGCCCCGACCAGGCCTTGCCCGGACAAGCCCCGGGTAGTAGACTTTTTCAT
Organism: Pirellulales bacterium; assembly: GCA_040877345.1. Classification (GTDB taxonomy): domain Bacteria; phylum Planctomycetota; class Planctomycetia; order Pirellulales; family JAICIG01; genus JBBDNX01. The sequence continues at coordinate 9,394 of JBBDNX010000705.1, read as the reverse complement.
CTGATTGCGTCCAAAAGAACGACCCCGACGCGGCACAGGCGCCGGCCCTGCCTGCCGGCAAACAGGCGGCAGGCCGCTTCCTGGGGCACACGCGGCGAGCATTCCAGGAAACCGGGCCATGAAAAAAGGCATCCATCCCAAGTACTTTGAGACCACGGTCAAGTGTGGCTGCGGCAACTCGTTCACCACCCGCAGCACCATGCCCGAGTTGAAGGTCGATATCTGCAATGCCTGCCACCCCTTCTATACCGGCAAGCTCAAGTACGTGGACACGGCCGGGCGCATCGAGAAGTTCAAGACCAAGTTCGCCGGCGCCGGTTACGCCAGCTTGACGCGCGGCAAGAAGGCCGCCAAGGCAACCGCCGAAGCGACCGAGTCGTAGCTGTTTTCCAGCCCAGGCCGCCCGGCCCGATCGCCCGGCGGGCCTGCGCGCCGGCCGGCCAGGATTATCATCGGCGGCCTGCGCCGCCGGGCGCCCAGCGGTGTCCCCCCTCTGCTCATGTCCCATTGCATCGAGTCAATCTGTTAAAACTGTTAAAGTAATCCGCCATGCGTGACCTATTGGACCAGAAGCTGGCCCGCTTCGAGGAGCTGGACCGCCGCCTCATCGACCCGGCCGTGTTGGGCAACTCAGGGCAGTTGGCCGCCGTGGCCCGTGAACGCGGCTCGCTGGCCAGGTTGGCGACCAAGTACCGCCGTTTCAAGGAGCTCAACCGGGAAATCTCCGAGGCCCTGGCCATGCTCGAAGGGCCCGACGCCGAGCTGCGCGAGCTGGCCGAAGCCGAACTGCCCAAGCTCAAGGCCGAGCGGGAAGAATACTGGAACGAACTGCTGGATCTCACCGTGGGGGGCGAGGACTCCAACCGCGCGCGCTGCGTGATGGAAATCCGCGCGGGCACCGGCGGCGACGAGGCGGCCCTGTTCGCCCGCGACCTGTACGAGATGTACAAGAGGTTCGCCGAGAACAAGGGCTGGAAAATAGAGGTCCTGGAACTGCACGCGACGGAGCTGGGCGGCTTCAAGGAAGTCATCCTGGGGGTCGAAGGGGAGGGCGCCTACCGCGAGCTGCAGTACGAAAGCGGAGGACACCGCGTGCAGCGCGTGCCGGAAACCGAGGCCAAGGGGCGGATCCACACCTCGGCCGCCACCGTGGCCGTCATGCCCGAGCCCGAAGACGTCGAGATCGACCTCAAGCCCGACGATTACCGGCTCGACCTGTTCAGTGCCAGCGGCCCCGGCGGTCAGCACGTGAACAAGACCACCTCGGCCGTGCGGCTCACGCATTACGAAACGGGGATCGTGGTGAGCTGCCAGGACGAGAAGAGCCAGCACAAGAACAAGGCCAAGGCGCTGCGCGTGCTCAAGACGCGTCTGTACGAGCAGAAGCGGGCCGCCGAGCACGCCCGCCGGGCCCAGGAGCGCAAGACGCTGGTCGGCTCGGGCGACCGCAGCCAGCGGATCCGCACCTACAATTTTCCCGAGAACCGGCTGACCGACCACCGCATCAACCTCACGCTCTACAAGCTCGACTCGATCATGCAAGGCAACCTGGAGCCGGTGCTCGACAAGCTGATCGAGTACGATCGCCAGGAGCAGCGCACGGCGATGGGCGCCGTCGACTGAGCCGCTCACCGCCTGGCCCCCCGGGTCCTTGCGACATGCCCCACAGCGAATCCTGGACGATCGGGCGGTTGCTGGAGTGGACCACCGGCTATCTCGAACAGCGCGGCGCCGACGCGCCGCGGCTGGATGCCGAGGTCCTGCTGGCCGAGGCGCTCTCGTGCCAGCGGATCGAGCTGTACACCCGCTTCGACGAAATCCCCGGCGAGCCGGCCCGGACGGCGTTTCGCGAACTGGTCCGACGCCGAGCAGAAGGGGCCCCCGTGGCATACCTGGTCGGGCGGCGCGAGTTCTACTCCTTGTCGTTCCGCGTCACTCCCGACGTGCTGATTCCACGGCCGGAGACCGAGTTCGTCGTCATCCGGCTCTTGGACCTGGCGGCTGAATGGGCCGCGGCTTTGGGTCAGGATGCCCGCGGCGCGAGGCCGGCCATCGCCGACGTCGGGACGGGCAGCGGCATCATCGCCATCTGCGCCGCCAGGCGAATCGCCTCCAGCCGCGTGCTGGCGCTGGACGTCAGCCGCGCCGCGCTCGCCGTGGCCGCCGCCAACGCCCGCGACCACGGCGTGAGCGAGCAGATCGAATTCGTCGAGAGCGATCTGTTCGCCAAGGTGCCCCCCGACCGGCGCTTCGATTTCATCGTCTCCAATCCGCCTTACGTATCCTCCGGCGAGATGGCGGGCCTGGCCCCCGACGTGCGATCGCACGAGCCCCGCCTGGCCCTGGAGGCCGGCCCGCAAGGCACGGCGGTCATCGAGCGGCTTGTGCCCCAGGCCGCCGAGCGCCTCTTGCCCGGCGGTTGGCTGTTGATGGAGATCAGCCCGCAGCTCGACGCGGCGGTCCGCGGCATCGTCGAGCGCAGCGGTGCCTTCGAGCTTTTTCCGACCGTCAAAGACCTCGCCCATCTGCCCCGCGTCGTGCAGGCCCGGCGGCGCAAGGAGGAAGGAGAAAGGAGGAAGGAGGAATAGGAAACGGCGAAGACCAACGGAGACGGTGGATGGACGAAGCGATTTGACCGCGAGAAACTTGCGCGTTTCTGATTCCTCCTTCCTCCTTCTCCCTTCTGCCTTCACCCGTGTTATCATGACCCGATGCACACGTCCATCACCGTACGACGGGCCGCTACACGGGGAAGTCTTGTCGGTCCTCACCCAATCCCGCCGGCTTTGGGCGTCGGATTGGTCGCCAGAACACACGTCCCAGTTGCTCGCGACGCTACGTCGTCTGGCTGGTCTCGCCCACTTGCGAACATTGAGCCTTTGTCGGACTCCGATCGAAGACGCCGATCTCGTTCACATCTCGGGCCTCCGTCGGCTCGAAGTGCTCGGCCTCGGCAGTACTCAGATTGGGGACGCTGGTTTAGAGCATCTTGCCAGCCTGGCAAGCCTGCAAGACCTGTATCTTGAGCACACGTCCGTCACCGATGCAGGATTGGACTCTCTGGTTGGCTTGCCCAAGTTGAGGCGGCTATGGCTTGACGGCACAAACATCACAGGCGACGGCATGCCATGTCTCGCAAAGCTGCCGGCACTTGAGCACTTGTCGCTCTCTGGCACCCAGGTGAGCGACGATGGAGTGAGGCGGCTCCAAGCGCTTACCGGACTGCGGACCTTGGACTTGCGGAACACGCAGGTGACCGAGACAGGCGTCGCCCAGTTGCGGCTTGCTCTGCCCCGTTGTTTAATTGCGCTGGACCCACCGTTCGCCAAATAGACCCGGATGTGAAAAAAGGGGATAAGTCCAATTAACCGGGAAATTGGACTTCCCCGAACTTACCATCACTGAAAAACCTCGCGTAATTGGACTTATCCCCGTTTTTTCTAACTGAGAGCAATTGGCATGGTTCGCCTCGTAGCATTGCTCAATGCAGCCGGACTGTTGGCTTTTTTGACGGCCGTCCAACCGGCGGGCGCGCAAGACCTCCAGGGCCCGCCCGACGGCCAAAAGCCGACCATGGCCCGTGTGCCGCTGTTGACCGACGCAGAAGCCTGGCAGCGGTTGCCCGATGTCCAGCAGGGCCGCCGCGACCCGCTGCCGGTGTGGGCCAGGGCCCTGGCGGGCAGCCTGCCGCGCACGACGGCGGCCATGCTCGAGCTCGATTGGTTGCACAGGGCGGCCGGCCCGCTCGATCCCGTGCTGCGAGGAAAAATACGTTGGATCGTGGCGCGGGCCAACCGCTGCGACTACAGCGAGGCCTATGCCGCCGCGGACCTGGTCCGCGCGGGACTGGACGACAACGACATCCGGGCATTGGCCGACGATGGCTCGCAGTCATCGGAGCCGGAGCGATCGGTGCTGCGGTTTGCCCGCAAGCTGACCGTGGCCGCCAACACGATTACCGACGAGGAGGTGGCACGGCTGGTCGAGCTGTACGGCGACAAGCAGGTGGTGGCCATGGTGCTGCTCGTGGGGTATGGCAACTTCCAGGATCGGCTGCTGTTGGCGCTGGGGTGCGAACGAGAGCAGGGAGGCCCGCTGCCGCCGCTGGCTGTGCGATTCTCCACGCGGCCCTCGGCCGGCCGCGCCATTGCGCCACAGCGCAGACCTCCGACCGGAGCGACGGACGCCGGCGCAGCCGCGAGAATCAGCGACCTGCAGTGGCTGGCCATGGACTTTGCGGCCCTGCAAGACCAGCTCGAAGCGCAGCGCAATCGCCGGTCCAGGATCCGTGTGCCGAGCTGGGAGGAAGTCCGCGCGTTGGTGGCGCCGGGATCGTCCGGCGGGCCGCCGGTGCGGATCGGTTGGAGCTTGGTGTGCGCCGGCTACCAGCCGGAGCTGGCCAAGGGCTGGTCGGCGTGCACGCGGGCTTTTGGCGAGGAGTCCGAACAGGACCGGGTTTTCGAGGAGAGCGTGTTCTGGGTGATCACGCGCTCAATCGACTGTTTCTACTGAATGGGCCACACGGAGATGCTGCTCGCGGTCGCGGGCCTGGACGCGGTGGAGGTTGCCGAGCGGACCGGCCATTTGGCCAGCGGCGACTGGTCCGGCTTTGCGGCCGGCGACCGGATGGCCTTTGCCTTGGCCCGCAAGCAGTCCAAACAACCCTGGTCGATTAGCGACGCCGACGTGCGTCGCCTGGTCGACCATTTCGGCTTGGACCGCACGCTCGACATCATCTGGTGGTCCTGCCGCTGCCACTACATGACCCGCGTGGCCGACGCGTTTCAACTGCCGCTCGAGCGCGAAAACGTCTTCGAGGATCGGCACGAGCAGTCGAAGTAGTCGTCGACCCGGACAATTGACTTCGCACGTGACCGGCGAGCAATATGAAAAAAGGGGATAAGTCCAATAAAAAAGGGGATAAGTCCAATTACGCCAACTGCGACGGACGGACGGTGGCTCGCTGGGCGGGAGGAAAAAGGGGATAAGTCTGGGATAAGTCCAATTAACCAGCGTAATTGGACGCGCGTAATTGGACTTATCCCCTTTTTTCTCGCCCACCCTGACTCAGGCAGGGCTTGACTCGCTGCGGCAGGCGTTGCCCAATCTGCAGCCTTGACTATGATCCCAGCGGGTTTTCCCACCGTAGACCGCGAAAGCGGCCAAAGTCGGCGTCGCAGGAGCCAAGAACGGCGCCATGGGTTATGGCCAACGCGGCCAGGTGAGCGTCGGTGGTGAGATTGCCGGCCGTCCCAGACTCTCGAAGCAACCATCGCAGCACAGTCCAATGGTCTTCCGTTTCGCCGACCACGCGGACGTTCTCGTGACCCAGCCACGCGTTAATGCGTTCGGCCGCCGCATCGATCGACAACGGCTGCACAAAAACCCGGGGATTCGTGGCAAGTCTGAGGAAACCCAGCAGCACGACCCATGCCAGCCCAACCGGCTCGTCGCTGGTCAGCGCGCCCTCCCACCACGTCCTGACGGCATCGTGATGGGCGGATTCGCGGTTGACTGCGTAAAGGAGCACATTCAGGTCGACCAACTTCATCAGCCTACTTTCGGCGCGAAAGTTTCTCCACGATCTCGGTATCCTCGATCACGGCCGCGACAGCAAGCGCCTTGGTGAGGTCGATCCGCGGCTCGCCCATGGCAAAAGTCTTTTCGCGATATTTCCTGGTCTTCTTGTTGCGGCGCGCCGCATCGAGTCCGCGGCGCAGGAGTCCGTTGACCAGCTTAGTCAAGGAAACACTCTCCCGATGGGCTCGCTCCTTCAGTACTCGCATCAAGTCGTCGTCAATCCGCAGTGTCGTTCGCATAATGTCATCATAGCATCATTTGCGGAGACATCAAGGCATGGCTCGCGGCAGGCCTGCTGGATTTACGGCCTCAGTTTTTCGCATCGTCGCCAGCAGCGGGAAGCGCGTCCGGCGGTGTTGGGCCGTGAACTGCACTGCGGCAAGAAGCTTTGATCGCGCGTAATTGGACTTATCCCCTTTTTCGGAGCATGGCAGCTTTTTCGGAGGGCAAGATGGATGCTGGCCCAAGTGAGCCCTTCGTGCTCCAGCACGTCAAAAAAAAGGGGATAAGCAAACAAAGGGGATAAGTCCAATAAAAAAGGGGATAAGTCCAATTATGTCAACTGGGACGGACGGTGGCTCGCTGGGCGAACAAATCGTGTGTCGAGGTTACTTCTTCCACGCCGCTGACCAGGCCGGCATTCCGACGAGCGCGCAATTCAGTGTACTTGCCCGGGCGCTGCGAACAACGCCCAAGCTGAATGATCAGGGCCGTTGACTGTCATCCTCGGCAAGGAATCAGTGCCTGCGATAGTTGCGACGCCCGTCAACTGCCGCTACCCTGTGGCAGCGTCGCAGTGCCTGTCGCTTTCAACCTGCGGGGCTGATCCGATGACATCACCTCCTACTCAACCCGCTCAAGCTGACCGCGGCCGCATAGGTCAATCGCCGCACTTCCCGCTGCAGGCGGCCGAGCCACCCCAGGGCGCTTCGCAGGCAACCCTCGCCAGTCGGGGCAGCGGCCTGAGACGACGCGTCCATGCGCTGCTGGAGACTCCGCACGAGCAGGGACTCTTGGGCCGGCTGGTGGCTGGCGGCCTTGTCGTTTTGATCGTTGCCAACGTCGCCGCTTTCGTCCTGGAAACGGTGCAACCGATTCGGCGGGCCGCCCCCGCTTTCTTCTTGTGGTTCGAAGTCGTTTCCGTGATCATTTTTTCGGCGGAATACCTGCTGCGGCTCTGGTCGTGCACGGCCTCGCCGCGGTACCCGTCGCCAATCAAGGGCAGGCTCCGTTTTGCCGTCACGCCGATGGCCCTGATCGACCTGGCGGCGATCCTGCCTTTCTATCTCCCCTTTGTGATCGCCGATTTGCGCGTGCTCAGGGCGATCCGCATGCTCCGCCTGCTTCGGTTGACCAAGCTGGGCCGATACTCGCTTGCCGTCCAGACGATCGGCCGGGTGCTCGTTGCCAAGCGGGCGGAGCTGGCCGTGATCCTGGGCGGAATCCTGGTGGTGCTCCTCTTCGCCTCGTCGCTGGTCTACTTGCCGAGCACGAAGCACAACCGGAAAAGTTCTCCAGCATCCCGGCCTCGATGTGGTGGGGAGTGATCACGTTGACGACCATCGGCTATGGCGACGTCTACCCGGTCACGCCGCTGGGCAAGTTTTTCGCGGTCATCATCGCCCTGCTGGGCGTGGGCACCATTGCCTTGCCCGCGGCCATTCTCGGCTCCGAGTTCATGAACGAACTGGCGGGCAAACACAACGCGCCGGTATGTCCACACTGCGGCAAGGAGCTTTGATCGTGCGTAATTGGACTTATCCCCTTTTTTGCAGGGCGAGATGGATGCTGGTCCACGTGAGCCCTTCGTGCTCCAACACGATGTGCGGATACCTGGCCCACTCGAGCCGGTGAAAGATGATCTCGCGCTCGCGGGCCAGATGCCGGTTGAGATCGGCGCAGGCCTCGGCGAACGGCTGCCGCGTGGCCAACGTGGCCGGCGAAGCGGTGAGGTCGAGCCGCGAAAGCGGCTCCCAAGCCAGCTTGCCCAGCACGTAGTCGCCCAGCGTGCCGGCATCGAACATTACAATGCCCGGCAGACCGCCCCCCTTCGGCCCCGCCAGCCGGAACTCGGTCGACAAGCTCAGCACGCCGCCCGGCTTCAGCACGCGGAACATCTCCCGCATGCTTTGGGCAATCTCTTCCAGCGTGCCGAAGTGCTCGAGCGAGCTGGACGAAAACACCGCGTCGAACGACTCGTCCTCGTGCCAGAGATCCAGGGCGTTCATGTGCTGGACCACCAGCCGCCGCCGGTTCCACCGCGCGGGCCAGTACCGCTCGGGGTGCAGGAACATCCCCGCGTTGGCGCTCTGCTGCCAGTCCTCGGTCGTCCCCAGGTACAGGTCCGTGGCGAACACGCGGCCCACGTGGCCGGTCAGCCAGAAAATGGTGGGCTCGTTGCCCGCCCCGACCCCCAGCACGTCGGCCTTTGGGTGGAGCACGCCTGTGTCGCGCAGCGCACGGGCCGCCATGCCGACTTCCCAATACTTGCGGTACTCGCGTCCCTTGGGGAAGTCGGGCCCGAATCGCACCATCTCGTGGGCGAACACTCCGCGCACCGTGGATAGCAAGTCGGGATGTGCAAAGTCTTCCAGGTTGCAGAGCTTGTTGTAACCCAACCGGCCCCCCGCCGCGCCCGTCCCGGTCAGGCCTTCTGGCTGCGTCATGCGATCAATTCTCCCCAGTCCAATTGGAACTCGTGCCCGCACTTCTTGCACCTGGCCCGCCGCGCGAGCACGTGTGGACCGAAACGGACCTGCTTGCCGCAGCCGGGACACTCGGTCGACAACCGCCGCGATCGGAACTGTTCCTCGCCAAAAACCTGGGCAGGCACGTCGGGCAACGCAACATCCTGGGCCTCCAGCCGCGTGAGCAACTCGGTCGTCAGCGGGGCGATCGAGGCAATCCGGTTGGCCAGGCGGCGGATCGAAGCCTCGAAAACGTTCCGCGCCAGCCGCCCGTTGCCAAAACTCTCGTCCCGCCGGTCGAGCAGGTTCTGAAATCCCAGCAGCAGCTTCATGCGAGTCTCGCCGGGCAGCACGTAGTGGTTTCGCTCGCACATCGACTGGAAGATCCGCCCCAGCTCGCTGGCGGCGTAGTCCGGAAAATCGAGCTGGCGGTTGAAACGCGAGCTCAGCCCCGGGTTGGCCGCCAGCAACTCGGCCATCGGCCCCGGATAACCGGCCAGCACGACCACCAGCCGGTGGCGATCGTCTTCCACCCGCTTCAGCAGTGCCTGGACCGCTTCGTTGCCGTAGGGGTCGTCGCCGCGCTCGGCCACCAGGCTGTACGCCTCGTCGATGAACAGCACACCGTCCAGCGCCTCGTCGATCTTCTTGTGCGTCTTGGGTCCCGTCTGTCCGGCATACCTGGCCACCAGCCCCGAGCGGTCGGTCTCGATGAGATGCCCCTTCTTCAGGATGCCCATGCCGCCCAGCATCTTGCCCAGCAATCGCGCCACGGTCGTCTTGCCGGTCCCCGGGTTGCCGCAGAACACCATGTGCAAGCTGACAGGCGTCTGCGCCAGGCCGAGCCGGACCCGCTCCTGCTGGATCTTCAGAAAATTCACCAGCTCGGCTACGTCGTGCTTGATCGAGGCCAGCCCGATCAGCGCGTGCAGCTCCGCCAGCGCTTCGTCCAGTTGCCTGGCGCGCGCCGTCTCGTCCAGCTCGCCCGTTGTTCGCGGCTGGCCCTTTGCGAGTGCCGGGCTGCCTAGCTCGGCATCCAATTGCGACACGTGGCGCCCTTCGGCGGCCGCCGCGCCGTCGTCGACGGGCAGACGCTCCCGGTGCCGCTCCAGTTCGCTTTGGATCCA
>JBBDNX010000704.1:0-2083 GCA_040877345.1 Pirellulales bacterium | reverse complement strand
AGTCCGGGCACCTGCGTGTTCTGGGACGCCGGTTACGGCGGCAAGTTTCGCGACTTGGATTTCCTGCCGGCAGCGCTGGTCATGACCCGCGTGATCAGCAAGCCCGGCGGCGACCGCCTCTGCCTCGACCTGGGTTACAAGGCAGTGGCGGCGGACAGCCCGCCGCCGCGCGCCGAGCTTCTGGAGCTCCCCGACGCCCGCTTCCTGGGCCAGAATGAGGAGCACCTCGTGATCGAGACCGATCAGGCGGCCGACTTTGCCGTGGGCGACGTGCTGTTCGCGGTTCCCTTTCACATCTGTCCGACCTGCGCCATGTATCGAGAGGCGCTCGTCGTCAACGATCGAGAGGCCCGCGGCCATTGGCCCGTGGCCGCCCGCGACCGAATGCTCTCGATATGAGCTGGGCTGGTCAGTGGCCCTGGACCATCCGCGCGCGGGCCATGGCATCCTCGGCTTCAGGGATCTTGCCGGCCCGCTGGTACGTGACGCTCATGGCGGTGTAGCTGAAGGGGTCGTTGGGTTCCAGCTCGCAGACCCGTTGGGCATGCCGGATCGCTTCGTCGTGCCTTCGCAAGCGGGTGTAAACCACCGCCAGCGCCGAGTGGGCCAACGCATAATCCTGGTGCTCGGTCAGCAATTCGTTGAGCAAGGCCACGGCGCCTTCCAGGTCGCCCGAGTCTTTCAGCTTGTCGGCCTGGTCGTACATTTCTTCTTTTGTCGGCATGGCGAGGTGAGTCTCCGTCAGGTTGTGCTTGCGCTAGTCTACCCTCCGAAAGTAGAAGGCAGAAGGAGGCAGAAAGCAGAAAGCAGAAGGCAGAAGGCAGAAGGCAGAAATAGGACGGCAGGCTGAATGCCGGCCGCGTCCGTCTCTGACTCCTGACTCCCGCCCCTTGACTTGACTGAAACTGAAAACAAAAACTGAAATCCCAAAAAAGCGGGCTGGATCGGTCGGGCGGGTTGAATTGCCTCGCCCCGCCTACCGATAGAACTAAACTGGGCCGACTAGCGGCACCGCTTTGGCGAGCCGGCGGCCCGCCTCGCCATGCCCGCGCGAGGAGCGTTTGCCGCCTTGGTAGCCGGGCCATCCACTGTGAGGTCATCGCCGGTGAAGATTCACCCGCTTGCCGTGGTCCATCCCACGGCCCAAATCGGCCGGGACGTGGTCGTGGGGGCTTTCGCGATCATCGAGCCGGCGGCCGTCGTGGGCGACCGCAGCGTGATCGAAAGCCACGCGGTCGTCAAGCAAGGCGTCACGCTGGGAAGCGACAATCACGTCCATGAAGGCGCGGTCATCGGCGGCCTGCCGCAGCATCTGCGGATGACCGAGCGCGTTGGGATCGTCCAGATCGGCGTGCACAACACCATCCGAGAACATGTCACGATCCATCGGGCACTCTCGGAGGGACATTCCACCGTCGTGGGTGACAACAACTTTCTGATGGTCGGGGTCCATATCGCACATGATTGCCGTGTGGGAAGCCATACGATTCTCGCCAACAATTCCATGCTGGCCGGGCACGTCACGGTCGAGGACCGGGCTTTTATATCCGGGGGCGTTGCGGTGCACCAGTTCTGCCGGGTGGGCGGGCTGGCGATGGTGGGCGGCCTGGCTTGCGTGCTGAAGGACGTGCCGCCGTTCGTCACCATCGATGGCTACAGCGGTTACGTCGTGGGGCTGAACAAGGTCGGCCTGCGGCGCAACGGTTTTTCGAACGACGATATTGCACAGCTCAAGGCGGCGTACCGGCTGATCTACCGCAGCGGATTGAAATGGCAGGCGATTCTGGAGCGGCTTCGAGTCGAATTCCCCAGCGGACCCGCTGCAAAGTACACCGAGTTTTTCGCCGGAGGCACCCGGGGAATCATGCCCGAGCGGCGGTTGCCGCCTCCGGCCACGATCAAGCTGCCCGACGACGGGGCCGGCGACTCCTCCTTCCGCGCCGCCGCCGGATAACGGCTCCTCCCAACTTCCCCGTAGCAAACGCCTGCCGCACGCGTAGGTTTGTCTGCCCTACGATCCCTTGCACTGATGCCTTACTGTCGCCCCCTTCGGGGCTGAAAATAGACTTCTTGGGTTGGGAAC
>JBBDNX010000703.1:0-11490 GCA_040877345.1 Pirellulales bacterium | reverse complement strand
TGAAGCCGGCTGGCTGCTGGGATTTCAATTCACGATCCAGGTCGTTCCGGGTGAAGCGGGCGGGCTGCTGGCGGTCTTGGCGGGCGAAGCCCAGCGGGTCTATGAATCGGGCCGGCGGCGGTGCCGGGAAGCCTGGAGCTGTTCGGTGCCCAAGCGAGCCAGCCTGGTGGTAGCCGCCGTGGCCGGCGAGGCCGGACAGCAAACGTGGGATAACGTGGCTCGCGCGGCCGCTTCTGCTTCGCGGGCCGTGGTCGAGGGCGGTGCCATCGCGCTGTGCACCGAGCTGGCGATCAAGCCGGGGGCGGCCATGGAACGGTTAGCCGACACCGACGACCTGGACACCGCGCTGAAACGGATCCGCCGCGAGGGCGAGCCGGACGCCATGGCTGCCACCGAGCTGGCACTGGCCCGCGAACATGCCAAGGTATACTTGCTGAGCCGGCTGGACGAGTCGCTGGTCGAGCACCTGGGCATGGCGCCTGTTTCGCAAGCGGACGATATCCTGCGGCTCGCCAAGCGCCATCCAACCTGCATCCTGCTTCCCGACGCGCAGCACGCCGTGGCCACGCCGAGGGACGACGCCTGAGGTCGCGTGGCCTCCCACCGCCTTCCCTGGAGGCAACACCCATGTCCGACGCCAGTGGATCAGCCGAAGTGACTGCGATCGGACCCGGCGGCGCGGCGCCGCTCGACTTCGGCGATCAGGCCGCCGAGTATGCGGCCTTGACCACCGGAGCGGGACTTGTCGACTTGCAAGGGCGGACGCGGATCGAGCTGATGGGTGAGGACCGATCGTCGTACCTTCACAATCTCAGCACCAACGAGATCCGCAAGCTGCCGGTCGGGCAGGGGTGCGAGGCGTTCTTATTGGATGCCAAGGGGCACGTGATCGGCCACGTGCTTGTGATCTGCGGCGCGGAATCGCTGGTGCTCGATACCGTGGCCGGCCAGGAGCAACGCCTGCTGGCGCACTTGGACCGCTACCTGATCCGCGAACGCGTCGAACTGCACGGCCGCGGTGACGACTGGGCCGAATGGCTGATTGCCGGCAGCGGGGCCGCGGCCTTGCTTAGCCGGCTGGGGGCCGAGCTGCCCGGCTTGCGAGCGCTGGACAACGTCGAGGCGGCGCTGGCGGGTCGGCCGGTGGGGCTGGTTCGGGTGCCGTGGACGGAGCCAGGCGGATTCCTGGTTCTCTGCCGGGCAAGCGACCGGGCGGCCGTCGAGGAGGCTTTGTGCGGCGCTGGCGCCGCCAGGTGTGGGGCGACTGCTTTGGAGATGGCGCGGATCGAGGCCGGCTTTCCCTGGTATGGATGGGACATCGACGACAGGAACCTGCCGCAGGAAGTGGCGCGCGACCAGCAGGCGATCAGCTTTGTCAAAGGTTGTTACATCGGCCAGGAAACGGTGGCCCGCATCGACGCTTTGGGGCACGTGAACCGGACGCTGGCGGGAGTGCGGTTTTTCGAAGCACAGCTCCCGGCGGCCGGCACGCCGTTGACCCGCGAGGGCAACGACGTGGGACAGGTGACCTCGGCCGCCTATTCGCCGCGGTTGAAGGCCCCGCTCGCCCTGGCATACGTCCGCCGCGGCAGCAATGCGCCGGGGACCCAACTGGAGTGGCCGCAGGGCCGAGCGGAGGTGGTGTCGCTGCCGCTGGTGGAAAAGGAGGAAGGAGGAACGAGGAAGGAGGAATAAGAGACGACGAGGGGCAGCCTGGCGCGCCGGGACTTTGACGCAGCCACCGGCGTTCTGACCACTAAGCACTGACCACTAACCACTGACCACTGACTGCCATGCAACCGAACATGATTGGTGCTTACGGGCCGTGGGCGGCCTCCTTGGCTGGTGACGGCGCGGCCCGGCTCTCGTTCCGGCAGGAGGCGTTCACCGACGTCGAGGCGTGGCGGACCGCGGCGCGGGCGCGTGTGGGCGAGTGCTTATTGGCCCCGGAGACGGGCGGCGTGCCCAAGGCAACGGTCGAGCACCGTTTCGAATACGACGGTCTGGACGTCGAGCACCTGCTTTGGAGCATGCCTTACGGGCCGCCGACCGAGGCCGTGTTTCTGAAACCGTCCGGCGCCCGGGGGCCGTTGCCCGCCGTGCTGGCGCTGCACGATCACGGCGGCAACAAGTACTTCGGCACGCGGAAGATTTCGCGATTGAGCGGCGACGTGCACCCCATGATGCGCGAGCACCAGGATGAGTATTACGGCGGCGTGGCCTGGGCCAATGAGCTGGCCAAGCGAGGCTACGGAGTGCTGGTGCACGACGCCTTTGCATTTGCCAGCCGCCGGGTGCGGGTGGGGGACCTTCCGGACGTGATCCGGCAGGGGCTGGTCGAGGTCCATCCGGAGTCGCAGCCGGAGATCGAAGCATACAACCGGTTCGCTTCGGCGCACGAACACCTGCTGGCCAAAAGCCTGTTCTCGGCCGGCACCACCTGGCCCGGGGTGTTCACGGCCGAGGACCGGCGGGCGCTCGATTATCTCTGCTCGCGCGACGACGTCGATGCGCGGCGCGTCGGCTGCGGCGGGCTGTCGGGAGGCGGCCTGCGGACCGTGTACCTGGCCGGCCTGGACGACCGGATCCGAGCGGCGGTGTGCGTGGGGATGATGACCACCTGGCGCGACTACCTGCTCAACAAGTGCCACACCCATACGTGGATGATCTATATTCCGGGTTTGCCGCTCGATCTCGATTATCCGGAGATTCTGGCATTGCGGGCGCCTTTGCCCAGCCTGGTGCTAAACTGCAATGAAGACCCGTTGTTCACGCCGAACGAAATGCAACGGGCCGATTCGATGCTGGCCGAAACTTACCGCAAGGCCGGGGCCGGCGACCGCTACCGGGCGTCCTATTATAGAGGGGGGCACCAGTTCAACCTCGAGATGCAGGCGGAGGCTTTCGGCTTCTTCGACCGCTGGCTGAAGCCGGAAGCGAGGGATTCCTAGCTCGGGACCCGTGGCGGATTCGTACACGCTTTTAACGGAATGAATTCCGTTCTACTGGACAATCGCAAACTTGACCGTAGGGGCATTGAGTGACCGGCAATCCAACGATTCGCATCGTCGATGACGACCCCCAGGTGCGCGAGTCGATCGCGCTAGTGATCGAGTCGATGAACCTGCGGGTCGAAGCATATGCCTCGGCCGCTGAATTTTTGGCGCACAACGATGCCTCGCAGCCCGGCTGCCTGATCCTGGATCTGAGGATGCCGGAAATCGGCGGGCTCGAATTGTTCCACCGCCTGGCGGATGCGGGCGACTGCCTGCCGGCCATTATCATCACCGGGCACGGCGACGTGCCGACGGCCGTCGAGGCAATCAAGGCGGGCGCCGTCAATTTTATCGAGAAGCCCTATTCGCTGGACGAGTTGCGGGGCAGCATCCGTTCGGCCGTCGAGCTGGACGTCCGCCGCCGCGAGGGGGAGCTGCAACGCTCGGAGCTCACGAGCCGGTTCGAGCGGCTCAATCCGCAGGAGCGCGAGGTAGTCCAGCTTACCGCCGCCGGCAAGACCGACAAGCAGATCGCCGTCTCGTTGGGAGTCAGCCCGCGCACGGTCCAGTTGCGCCGATCGAGCATCATGAAGAAAATGCACGCCGGATCGCGGGCCGAGTTGATCGGAATGGCACAGCTCGTGCTAGGGCTGGTGCCCAATTGAGCCGGCCCGCCCCACCCCACCTCCGGGGCCTCCATACGCTCCACGCCGGGCGGCCAGGCCGCAGATCCGCTGCAATGTCTTGCGCCTTGCCGCAAAGTGCCCCCGCAAGCACCCCAGGAAACCAATCCGTGGCCGGCCGCCGCACGATGAACAGATAAATGGGGCCGGCCGGCCAGGAGCACTACGGCCCAAGACGCCCGACTGCTCCAGCAGAAGCCGTTCCGCCGGCTGCCCACTTTTGACGAGCGCCCGAGAGAGAGCATGCTTTCCAGAAAGCCCGTCGTCCGACCGAATCAGCCACGCTATTGTCTGAATATGCTCGTGGCGCACGAGAACGTCGAGCAGTACACCCGCCTGCAGGCCGTGCTGGCCGCCTCGCGCCGGATGGAGTTCAAACTCGACTGGGCGTCGACGACCGAAGCAGTCTTGACGGCCCTCGACCGGCACCAGCACGATGCGTGCCTGATTGACGAGCGGTTGGGCGGCAGTGGCCACGCCGAGTTGTACGAGGAGGCTCACCGCCGCGGTTGCCGCGCGCCCATGATCCTTTTGTGCGAGCGAGCCGGCAACCAGGCATGGCCTGACGGTATGCGCGGGCCCGATGCAGTTCTGGACCGCGGCCAACTCGAGCCCAACGCCGTCGAGCGGGCGATTCGGCAAGCTATTGAAGGCAAGCACCCGGCCTTGGGCAGGGCCGCCAGTGACGCCCGGGCGCAGGCCCTGCTGAATGCGGCCGACGGCCTGGGCGAGGAAAAGGGGCTGCGTGAATCGCAGCGAACCCTGCAGGGTACGCTCGACGCACTGGCGTCACGGATTGCCGTCCTGGACGAAACGGGCCGGATTATCGCCGTGAATGAGGCCTGGATCCGCTGGGCGCAGTCCGGCGCTGCGGGGCCGGGGGCCACGAGCGTCGGCGCCAACTATCTCGAGAGCTGCCAATCCACCCAAGAGCGTCCCAGTGAAGGGCAGCGGATCGCTCAGGGAATCCTCGACGTGATGTCTTATGTCCGCGACGAGTTCCACCTGGCGTACCCGTACTGGAGAGCGGCGGAGGAGGAGTGGTTTACCGTCCGTGTCACGCGGTTTCGTGGCGACGGGCCATTGCGGGTAGTTGTGGCCCATGACCGCATCGCGGCCGCCGTGCCGGCGTTCAAGGACGCCAGATAACGCGGGCCCTTCTCCAAGAGCGCTGCTGAACGGGCGCGTCTCGATCCGAGCGTTGTCGCTGGCTCACCGCAGCCGCCAGATCGTGCGGCATGCCTGCCGTATTGGTATAGTGAGGGTGAACCGGCCGGCGCGGCCGGCACGCAGATGTTGTCCACGTAAAGCCCGCCTCCGGGGGCCTGATGTCCGCCGATCGAACGCTACCGCAAACCGCGGAAGAGTTGCGGCTCGCCCAGGAGCGCAGCCTGCAGCGGGCCCGCCCGCCGCTGCAAGTGCCGGGTTACGAAATCGAGCGGTTCCTCGGCGCCGGCGCCTACGGAGAAGTCTGGGTTGCCATGGACCGCAATACGGGGCGGCGGGTGGCCATCAAGTTCTACACGCACCGGGGGGGCCTCGACTGGTCGCTGTTATCGCGCGAGGTCGAGAAGCTGGCCTTCTTGTTCACGGATCGCTACGTCGTGCAGTTGATCGACGTGGGCTGGAACGCCGATCCGCCCTACTACGTGATGGAGTTCTTGGAACAAGGCTCGCTGGCCGACCGGCTCCAGGAGGGACCGCTCCGCGTGCCGGAGGCCTTGGAGCTGTTCCGCGAGCTGGCCGTCGGCCTGGTACACTCCCATGGCAAGGGGGTGCTGCACTGCGACCTCAAGCCGGCCAACGTCCTGCTGGACCACCATGGAAAACCACGGCTGGCCGACTTCGGCCAGTCGCGGCTCTCGCATGAGCAAACCCCGGCGCTGGGCACATTGTTCTACATGGCCCCCGAGCAGGCCGACTTGAAGGCGGTTCCCGACGCGCGCTGGGACGTGTATGGTCTGGGCGCCCTGTTTTACTGCATGCTGACCGGCGACCCTCCCTACCGCGATGCGCCGGGGGCGGCCGATATCCAGGACGTGTCGGGGATCGAGGAGCAGTTGTCGCGGTACCGCGAGCTGATCCGCACGTCGAGGCGCGCTCGCCGGCACCGGGCGGCGGCGGGAGTGGATGGCGAGCTGGCCGCAATCGTCGACCGTTGCCTGGCTCCCGATCCGCAAAAGCGGTTTCCCAACCCGCAGGCGGTGCTCGGCGCGCTGGAGGCGCGGGCCGCCCGACTGGCGCGCAGGCCGCTTCTGGTGCTGGGGGCCGTGGGCCCCGCCGTGCTGCTGGTGGTGATGGCCCTTTTCTTTTGGAAGCTGCTCGGTACGGCGGTCGGAACGACGAACGAAGAGGTCATCGGCCGCGCCCTGCAAAGCAATCGCTTTGCCGCGCAGGCCGTGGCCGGTACCGTGGCCGAAAAGATCGCCAGCCGCTGGCACGTGCTGGAACACGAAGCGGCCGACGCCGAGCTGCGGCAGTTGTTGACCGCGGCGATCGGCAGACGGCGCGGCACGCCCCAACGGAATGCCTTGCAGGAATGGCTGGAGAGCGTGGATCGGGAGTACGACAAGCTGGAGACCGCCAGTTGGGTCGTCATGGACAGTGAGGGTACCCAGTTGGCACGCAGCCCGGAATCAGCCACCGTTGACCAGAACTACGCGCACCGTGACTATTTTCACGGCTTGGGCAAGAACCTGCCCAAAGGAGTCCAAGGCATCGAGCCGATCCACGAGCCCAACCTCTCGGCGGTGTACAAGAGCGACACCACGGAAAACCGTAAAGTCTCGTTCTCGGTGCCCATCTTCAATGCAAAACGGACCGATCCGGACCGGCGCATCATCGGTGTCCTCACCCACTCGGTCGAACTGGGACGATTTGCCGAATGGCGCCCGCAGGAGAGTTCGCTGGCCGACCAATTCTCGGTGCTGGTCGATTCCAAGCCGGACTGGACCGGCCGTGCCGGAGTCATCCTGGAGCATCCGCACCTGGCCGAATTGCTGCGGCGGAAGACCGGCAGTTTGCCCGATTTACGCCTGGGCCCGGCTTACGTGGAAGAAATCGAGAAACTCCGCGCCGCGGCAACTCAGACCTCCGAGCAGGGGCGGGCAAGCAGCCAGACGGCCTCGCTCGCCCAATACCACGATCCGGTGGGTGACAAGTATCAGGGGCGCTGGCTGGCGGCCGTTCAGCCGGTCATTGTGAACGATCGACCCGCCTCGGTCGGCGACACCGGCTGGGCCGTGATCGTCCAGGAACGCTATGCGGCCGCTGTCGAGCCGATCCAGGAATTGGGATACAGACTGGTGCGTGTGGGTTTATGGGCCTTGGTGGCCATTATTGCGGTAATTACCGCGCTGTGGGGTTTTGTGATGATCGTGCTGGACGTAGCGCCCCGCTTCCGGCTGTTGGCGCGCCTGCGGCGGAAGATCGGCCTGGGACGCGCCCCCGATTCCGGCGTCAGCCTGGGCTCCTCCCTTGAATCACGGCGTGCCACGGCGGCCGGCGGCGACTTCAGTCCCCGCACGGCCGATGAGGGCAGCTTGCAGTAAAGCCAAAAAGCAACTTGTATCTTCCGGCCTCTGACCTCTGACCTCCGACTTCTGACTTCTGACTTCTGACCTCGGTGGAGTAAATCGAACGTGGCCGAGTTGATCGCCCAAGGGTCCGAACCGCAGCAGCGCTGGCGGCGTCATTTGCGCAACGACGAGCGATTCGTGCTGGGACGGGAATCGGGTGTCTGGGCCACGCCGTGGGACGGTCACATTTCGCGGCAGCACGCGGTGGCCGCCTGGATGGATGGCAGGCTCGACGTCGAGCTGCTGCCGGATGCCCGCAACCCGATTTTCGTGGGGGGCAAGGAAGCCGACCGCTTTTCGCTCAAGCCGGGAGAGCACTTCGTTATCGGCCAGACCACGTTTACGCTGGCGACCGACGAAGTCAACTTCTCGTTGGAGCTGCCCCGTCCGGTGGAGGAGCAGACGTTCAGCGCGCAGTACCTGCAACGCATTCGGTTCCGCAACGCCGATCAGAGGATCGAAGTGCTCAGCCGGCTGCCCGACGTGATCTCCGGCGCGGTGAACGACACCGAGCTGTTCATCCGCCTGGTCAACATGCTGCTGGCCGGCATCCCGCGGGCCAGCGCCGTGGCCCTGGTCGCCGTCGAGGATTGCGATCAGCCGCGGGTCCGCATGCTGCACTGGGACCGCCGGCTGGCCACCGGCGAAGTCTTTCAGCCCAGCCAGCGGCTGATCGTCGAAGCGGTCCAGCGCAACCAGAGCGTGCTGCACGTCTGGGGCGCTGGCCGCGACCCGGGCGCTCCCAGCTTCACCATCAGCGAGAACATCGACTGGGCCTTTTGCACGCCCGTGCTGGGCGAGGCTTGCCGGGGCTGGGGCGTTTACGTGGCCGGCCGGTTTGGCGTTGACGCAACCGCTACCCCCTCATCGGCCGACCCCAACGACCTCCGCGAAGACGTGAAGTTCACCGAGCTGGTGGCCGCCACGCTGACCAGCTTGCGCCAGAACCAATCCATGCAGCGCAAGCAGGCAGCCTTGCGGAACTTCTTCTCGCCCGCCGTGCTGGAGGCGATCACGGCCGAGGATCCCGACTATGTGCTGGCGCCGCGCGAGACCGATGTCTCGGTCCTGTTTTGCGACCTGCGCGGCTTCTCCAAGGAGACGGAAAGACACGCGGGCGACCTGCTGGGGCTGCTCGACCGCGTCAGCAAGGCCCTGGGCGTGATGACGCACCATATTCTCGAACAGGGGGGTGTGTTCGGCGATTTCCAGGGAGATGCCGCCATGGGCTTTTGGGGCTGGCCGATTTTGCAGCCCGACGCCATCCAGCGGGCCTGCCTGGCCGCTTTGGCGATCCGAGTCGAATTCGAGGCGGCCGCTCGCCAGGCCGGCAACCCGCTGGCCGATTTTCGCATGGGCATCGGCCTGGCCACGGGCCGCGCGGTGGCGGGCCGCATCGGCACGGTCGACCAGGTCAAGGTGACGGTGTTCGGGCCGGTGGTGAACCGTGCCAGCCGGTTAGAAGGGATGACCAAGATTCTGCGGACGCCGATTCTGCTGGACGAAGCGACCGCCCGGGCGGTGCGCGATCAAGTGCCCAGTCGCCTGGCCCGCTGCCGCCGCCTGGCGGTGGTCATGCCGTACGGGTTCGATACGGCAATCGAAATCAGCGAGCTGTTGCCGCCCGAGGCGGCCTATCCGCAGCTTACCGACGAGCACCTGAAGAGCTACGAGTCGGCTCTGGACGCCTTTCTGGCCGGCGACTGGTCGGAGGCGATCGAGCTGTTGCACCGCGTGCCGGCTCGCGACCGGGTGAAGGACTTTCTGATGGTATTCATCGCCCAGCACAACCGGACGCCGCCGCCCAACTGGAACGGCGTGATCCCGCTATCCAGCAAAGAGTAGGGCGGTAAGAAGGGAGAAGGCAGAAGGCAGAATAAGACGGGGGGAGGGGGAGGCAAGGGGCCAAGGCGATCCTCCAAAGGCGGACTTGCAGCAGGGGAGACGAAGGCTGGGGGGGGAGGAAGCAACGCTTGCGCGTCTCTGATTCTTCCTTCTGCCTTCTGCCTTTGCCTTAGCCTGGTCCTTGCAGGCTCTCGGCCAACTTGCCCAAGGCCTCGGTCTCGATCTGCCGCACGCGCTCGCGGGTCAGGCCGAGCTGCTCGCCGATTTCCTTGAGCGTCCGCGGCTCGTTGTCCGATAGGCCGAACCGCATCCGCAGGATGGTCGCCTCGCGCTGGTCCATCGTCTCCAAGAGCCGCATGACGTGAGTCATGTCGTCTCCCTCGACCATCTCGTCCTCGGGGCTTTTGACCCGTTCGTCCATGATCATCTCGCCGAGCGACCAGCCGGCTTCGGCCTGGTCGGTCTGCGGGGTCGAGTTGTAGATGCGAATGGCCTTCTTGATGATGGGCAGCTTCTTGCGCGGCAATCCCAGCACGCGTGCCACTTCCTCGGGAGTGGGCGTGCGTCCCAGCTCCTCGGCCAGCCGCGAGCTGGCCCGCCGCCATTTGCTCAACAGCTCGACCATGTAGGCGGGAATCCGGATGGTTTTGGCCGTGTTGATGAGGGCCCGCTTGATCGACTGCTTGATCCAGTAACTGGCGTAAGTGCTGAAGCGGGTGCCCATCGCCGGATCGAAGCCTTCGACCGCGCGCAACAGGCCGAGGTTGCCCTCCTCGATCAGGTCCTGCAAGCCCAGCCCCTTGCCGGTATAGCCGCGGGCGATGTTGACGACCAGCCGCAGGTTGGCCCGCACCATGCGGTCGCGGGCCTGGCTGTCGCCCTGGCCGATGGCCACGGCCAGGTCCTGCTCGTCGTGGGCGGAGAGGAGCGACGTTTCGTTGATTTCCCGCAGGTAGGTTTCCAGTGGCGACTGGACTGCGGAACTAGTTCGGCGTCGTGCTTTCGTCATCGCTGTGGCTGCACCGCTTGGTGGAGGGACCGGGGCTGGACACCACAACTATCGACTTGGGGCCGGGCGTTCTCCAACCTGCCGGCCGGGCGACAAGCTGGGCCGAATGTAAGTGCCGTTCGGACCATGCCGAAAGCACCGGAAGCGAGCAGCAAGGACCAGTGTTTCGCGTCCGGCGGGCTGCCAAACCGATCCGGTCGTTTCAGCCGGCACGGCCGGAACCGGGGCGGGAAGAACGACAAGGCGACAAGGCGATCCTCCGGAGGCGGACCTTCGGCAGGCGACAAGGGGAGACGGACGGACGAACAGGCCCTCCGATGACTTCTGACTTCTGACCTCTGACCTCTGACCTCTCCTTCATGCTTCTGCGTTGCTGACGAGCATGGCGAGCTCGACGAGTGTGATCAGGTCGAGGGCGTTGTGGTGCAGAATGGCTTGCATCGAACGGGCGTCGCCGCTTCGAACGAAATAATGATATTCCTGGCCGATGCGGCTGCCGGAGATATCGTCGCGCCGCAGCCGGCGGCAAAGAAATCGTTCCAGTGTCTGCAGCTTGCAGTTGGGCAGCCGGCTGCGCCACCGCCGGCGGGCGTGGTGCAACAAGTCGCAATGCACCGGCGCGTCAAGCCCCGACACGGACGGCCCCTGGCCGTCGCCGTTTCGGTTCGAACTTTCAGTGCCGACGCCGAGGCGGTGGTAGGCGCTGCGATCGCGGACCATCGGCCAGTCGAAGCTCTTGCCGTTGAACGTGACCAGGACTGGCCGCGAGCGGGCTAGCTCCCCAAGCGCCGCCAGCAGGGCCCGCTCTTCCGTGTAGTCGCGGGCCAGCAGTTGCTCCAGCACCAGCTCCCGCTCGTCCTGGTACACCACGCCCGCTAAAAAAATCGGCGAGCCGGCAAAGCCGCACGTCTCGAGGTCCAAAAACAGCACGTCCCGCGGAAAGCCGCCGACAAAGGCGGCAATCTCCGGATGAATCGAGTCGCCCGGCATTGGATCATCGGGGCGGACGGCACACGGAGTGTGCCTGCTACTATGCCCACCGATCCCAACAGCACCGTGCCAAAGGTCCGCCACCCGGTGCTGCACCAGCCAGTGGCAGCCGGCCGGACCATATTCCACGCGGCCCGGCGCCAGGGCCGACAGCGACAGGTCCGTTTCGCCAGCTTGCGATTCCGCGGGCGACAAGAGCGCTGGTGCATGGGGCCGGTCCAGTGCGCACGGCCCGCTGTCGGCCGCGCCGTTGTGGTCGGGCGGCCGCTGGCGGTTCAGCAACTCGAGCCGGGCACGCACTTCTTCATGGAGCATAGTTAAAAGCTCGGTAGCAGGACTCGCCAGAGTTCTGGTGCAGCACCAAGCGGCCCGAATTCCGGCGAATCCGG